>JANYDZ010000007.1 GCA_025363375.1 Hyphomicrobiales bacterium | reverse complement strand
CGAACCGTCGCGCGCCAGCGCGATCAGGTCGGCGCGATCCTCGGGTGAAAGGTAACCGGCGCGAATCATCCGCCCGAGACGAATCCGAAATCACGATCCTGACAAGCGATTTTTCGCCTTATCGATGAGTCAGGGTATAGCGTTGTCGGAGGCGACCGGCGCGCTCTGGCCATCCGTTGATAACGCGCGCGTAGCGGTAAATCATGGATGGTCGCCACGCTTTGACTAGGGCTAGCCCGACAGGGAAAATGAATATCACTTTTGCACCTGACTTATGCACTGCAAAAGGCGTTATTTTTTAAGAGCGAGTTTTTGGTGCGAACCTCTCGCCTCGCGGCGATTGCCCGCACGATCAGTCCTCATTCGCTTCGCCCATTGGCCGCCCTTGCTGGCGCGCGCGCGCGCCCCTAATCTGCCGCTAATCATTTGGCGCGGGGGAAGCTCTCCATGAAAAATCGAGGCGCGGGACTATCGACGCTGGCGTTCGCCGCCGCGTTGGCTTGCGCGCCCGCGCGCGCCGCCGACCAGGCCCTGATCGACGCCGCGAAAAAAGAAGGCAAGGTCATGTGGTACACGACCCTGATCGTCAATCAGGCGATCCTGCCGCTGAAAAGCGCCTTTGAAAAGCGCTATCCCGGCATCGCCCTCGAATATGTCCGCAACGACGAAGGCCCGATCGCCATTCGCCTTCTCAACGAGGCCAGGGCCGGCGGCGTGCAGGCGGATATTTTCGACGGCATCACCGTTAATATCGCGATGAAGCGCGAGGGCCTGCTGGCGCCGCTCAACATCCCCAATGCAGCCGATTATCCCGCCGAAATGAAGGACAGGGACGGCACATGGCAGGCGCTGCTGCTGTTCGTTTTCACCATGGGTTACAACACCTCGATGGTGAAAAAAGAGGACCTGCCAAAGACCTATCAGGATCTGCTCAATCCCAAATGGAAGGGCAAGTTCACCATGAACCGTTCCTCCAGCGCGGGGACTTACGGCTTTACGGGCAACATCCTCATGACCATGGGCGAAGACAAAGGCATGGAATTTTTACGCGCGCTGGCAAAACAGGACATCACGCTTTCAGACGCTTCCGCGCGCGCCATTCTCGATCAGGTCATCGCCGGCGAAAATCCTATCGGGCTGATGATGTTCAACCATCACACCGAGATCAGCGCGCGCAAGGGCGCGCCTTCCGCGTGGGCGCCGCTGGAGCCCGTGCCGGTCGCCTATGATTCCGTCGGCCTGTTGAAAACCGCGCCGCATCCCAACGCGGCGCGCCTGCTGATTGAATGGCTGCTCTCCGAGGAAGGCCAGATCGTCTTGAAAGAGGCCGATTATCTCCCCGCATTGCCGAAGGTGCCGGCCATGCGGCCGGGCATGCGGCCCGAGGACGGCGGCTTCAAGGCCAATTGGCTGCGGCCCGACATCACCGATCCCCAGATGCCCAAATGGTCGGCGGTCGCCAAGGACGTTTTCCGGTGAGGCGCTGGGAGTTGCTCATGAAATGGAAATGCCTCGCCGCTTTTGCCGCGCTTTGCAGCGCGCCCGCGCGCGCCGACGAAGCCGGCCTCCACGCCGCCGCCAAAGCTGAAAAGGAAGTCGTCTGGTACACGACGCTCATCGTCAATCAGGCCGTGCGGCCTTTGATCGACGCCTTCCAAAAAAAATATCCGGGCATCGAGGTGAAATTCAACCGCGCGGATTCGTTCCCGACGGCGGTGAAGGTTTTCGAGGAATCGCGCGCCGGCGCGCCGCAGGCCGATGTCGTCGACGGCATCGAGACGCAGCCGCCGCTCGCCAAGGCCGGCCTCATCGAAAAATACGTCAGCGTCCACGCCGACAAATATCCCGCTGAGCTGAAGGACCCCGATGGCCTGTGGATCGCCACCAATCTGTACTTTCTCACGCCGGGCTACAACACGGGCCTGCTGAAGCCCGCCGACGCGCCGAAAACGATTGAAGACCTTCTCAATCCCAAATTCAAAGGACAGATGGCCTGGAGCACAGCGCGCGGCGCCGGCGGCTCCACCTTTGTCGGCGTTGTCCTGCAAACCCTTGGCGAAGAAAAAGGCATGGCCTATCTGCGGCGCCTGCGCGAACAAAAGGTCGTCAACGTCGACATCACCGCGCGCGCCGTGCTCGATCAGGTGATATCAGGCGAATATATGATCGGCCTTGAAATCTTTAATCACCACGCCGTCCTCAGCAAGGACAAGGGAGCGCCGGTTGACTGGATCAAGATGGATCCCATCGCGGCGCCCTTGCAGGTGACGAGCCTCGTGAAGGGCGCCCGCCATCCCAACGCCGGCAAATTGCTGCTGGACTTCATCGCCTCCGAAGAAGGCCAGAAGGTGCTCGCCGATTCCGACTATCTCCCGGCAATGCCGCGCGTGCCCGCGAAAACCCCGACCTTGAAACCGGAGGCCGGGAACTTCAAGGCCGTCTACCTGCCGCCGCCCGTCATCGCCAGGGAAGGCGACAGATGGCTGCAAATTTACAAGGAAATGTTTCGATGATGGATTTCGCGGCGTCCCACGCCAAGGTCGAAGCGCTCACCGCGCCGAAAAACGTCGTCATCGTCGGCGCCAGCGATCGGCCCGGCAACTGGGCCCTGCGCGCCTGGCGCAATCTCAGACATTACAATTACGCCGGCAAAATTTTTCTGATGAACCCGCGCCGCGACGAAATCATGGGCGAGCGCTGCTACAAGGATTTTGCGTCGCTGCCCGAGGCGCCCGATCATCTGCTCGTCGTCGTGCCGGCGCCCGCCGTCCCCGAATTGCTGGAGCAAGGCGCCGCGGCGGGCGCGCGCAGCGCCACGGTGTTCTCGTCGGGCTTTGGCGAATCTTTCGACGAAGCCGGCGCCAAACTTGGCGCGCGGTTGCGCGCGGTCATCGCAAGGACCGGGCTCGGCGTCTCCGGCCCCAATTGCATGGGCAACATCTGCAAGCCCGCGCGTTTCGTCACCATGACGGAAGAGCGCGAGATCGACATGGGCCTCGGCGAGGTCGCGCTCGTGGGACAAAGCGGCGGCGTGATGATTTTCGTCAACGCCGGACTTGAGGAACGCGGCATGTCCGCGCGCTACATCATCACGTCGGGCAACGAGGCGGGCCTGCATGTCGCCGATTACGTCGTTTATTTCGCCAACGATCCCGACCTGAAGGTGATCCTCGTCTACGTCGAAGCGGTCGCCGACGCGGAGGAGTTCCAGGCGGCGTGCCGCTACGCGCGCGGCAAGGGCAAGTCCGTCATTGCGCTCAAACTTGGCCAGTCCGAAGCCGGACGCAACGCGGCCCTCGCGCACACCGGATCGCTCGCCGGTTCCCTCGCGGCTTTCGACGCCATGGCGGCGGACGCCGGAGTCATCCGCGCGGACACGCTCGACGACGCTGTGGAACTGGCGGAATTGCTCACTCACACGGGCGCGCCCAAGGGCCGTCGTCTTGGCGCTGTCACCTTGTCCGGCGCCTATCGCGGCCTGCTGCTCGACGCCGCCGAACGCAACGGGGTGAGCTTTCCGTCTTTCGCGCCGGCGACGCTGGAAAAGCTCGGCAAGGTGCTTGGCGTCGGTTCTTATATTTCCAATCCCATCGACGGCGGCTTTGGCGTGCTGCAAAGCGCCGACGCCTACAAGGCCTGTATCGAGGCGCTGCACGACGATCCCAACATCGACATGGTGCTTTTGCAGGAGGCGCTGCCGCGCAATCCCGGTTTGACGCGCGGCGAAAGCTATATTCGCCTCGCCAATGAATATGCGGCGGGCGCGAACAAACCCATCGCCTATGTCACGCTCGCCTCGCACGGCCAGAGCGACTACAGCCGCGAACTGCGCCACACGACGCCAAACGTGTCGTTCCTGCAGGAGGCCAACAAGGCCCTGCGCGTGATCGCGGCAGCCGCGCGGCGTGGCGAGGCCGAAGCGCTTGCCGCCATTCCCGCGAAAGCCGCGAAGGCGCCGCACGCGCTCGCCAAAGCCTTGCGCGCGCGGGCGCTGAAGGAGAAGCAATCCTTCGCGTTGAACGAGGCCGACTCAAAGGCGTTGCTGAAGGCTTACGGCGTGCCTGTGTCGAACGAGACGCTGGCGCGGACGAAAGCCGAGGCCCTCGCCGCCGCCAAAAAGATTGGATACCCCGTCGTTTTGAAAGCGGTCTCCGCCAAACTATTGCACAAATCCGACGTCGGCGCGGTCGCGCTCGACATCGCCAACGCTGCCGCGCTCAAAGCCGCCTGGGGTTCGATTGAAGCCAATCTCAAAAAACACGGGTTCAAGGACAAGCTGGACGGCATGCTCGTGGGCGAGATGGCGAAGGGCGGCCTTGAACTCGTGTTGGGTCTGCATCTGGATCCCGAATCCGGCGTGATTGTCATGGCCGGCTCCGGCGGCGTGTTGCTCGAATTGTTCAAGGACGTGGCCTTCGCCGCCCCGCCCATCACGCGCGAGAAAGCCCGCGACATGATCGCGCGCACCAAAGCCGCGCAGCTCATCGCCGGCTATCGCGGCGCGGGAAAGCTCGATGTCGACGCCATGGCCGATGCGCTTGTCGGGCTCGGCCGCCTGGCCGTCGATCTCGCCGAAGTCGTCGAATCCGTCGACGTCAATCCCTTCCTGCTGCGCAAGAAAGGCGGCGTGGCGCTGGATGGTCTGGTGGTTGCGCGGGGGCTGGGGTGAAGCTCACCCCGCGCTCGAGCGGAACTCACGCTCAATCGCGCCTACGATCCGCTGATCCATCGGCGTGACCTCGGTGTTGAAAGACGCCGCGATATGACCGTCGCGTCCAACGAGATATTTGTGGAAATTCCAGCGCGGCGGTTCCTTCGGTTTTTCACTCGCGGCCCATTTATAGAAGGGATGCGCATCGGCGCCCGAGACCTTCGCTTTGGCGGCAAGCGCAAAACTCACGCCGTAGGAATGGGCCGTGTGCGTGATTTCCTCGACGCCGCCCGGCTCCTGCCCGCCGAAATCATTTGACGGCACTCCAATCATCATCAACCCGCGCGGCCCCAGGGAGGTCCACAATGCCTGCAGCGCGTCATATTGCGGCGTGAAGCCGCAAAGCGAGGCCGTGTTGACGACAAGGATCGGCTTGCCCGCGAAATCGCCGAGCTTGATTTCTCCGCCTGTCAGTCCCTGAAAACTCATGGTGTAACAGGTGCGCGCGCTCACGCCTTGACCAAGCGCCGGAGCGGCGGCGCCCGTCGCCGCCATTGCGACAAACGATCTGCGATCCATCATGGCATTCTCCTTGGCTGAATGCAGTGTCGTCAAATCCACGGCGCTTCGCAACACGTCCCGCTTCAAATCCACGCGAGCGCCCTATTGCAAGCCCGCCTCCCGCAAATAGCGCAATTCCACAAAGCGCGCGGCGTCCGGCAACGCGCCCTTGATCTCGCCCGCTTCACCCATCAGCGAAACAACAGCCCCCATGCCGTCCATGGCGATCTCGGCCGATTTCGGCATGATTCCACGCCGCGGCTCGAAATAGAATTTCACGATCTCGCGCGCGATGCCGGGCTCCGCCCCCGTCGTCTGCGCGATCAATTGCGCGACATCCTCGCGATTGGCGGGATTGTTCATGTACCTGTAGGCTTCGCCAAAGGCGCGCGCGTAGCGCCGCGCAACATCGGCGTTCGCCGCCGCCCACGCGCGCCGGGCCGCGACAACGTTGAATTGCAACGCGGGAATGACTTCAAGCGAGTTGCCGAGATTGACGAAGCCCTTCCGCATCAACACGAGATCGTCGGGCTGCCCCACAGGCACGGCGTCACATTGCCCTTTGACGAGACAATCGACGCGCGGCGGCGTGCCCACAAGCTCCTTCGTCGTGAAATCCGCCTTGCCGAGCCCGGCTTTCGCCAGCAACTTCAGACTGCCGATGGTGATCGTATCGACCGGCAACGACAGGCCGATGGTCTTGCCTCTCAAATCGGCGAAACTCCTGATCCCCGGCTTCGCCAGCATCGCGAACACGGGATTGGCGAGGCCGCCGACAATCGCGGCGGAATCGGAACCCGCGAGCACCGCCTGCACCAGATAGGGCGTCGCCGTGTGGCTCACATCGACATTGCCCTTGTCGAGTTCCGCGATCTGGTGATGAACCCCCGGCAACGGCACCA
>JANYDZ010000218.1 GCA_025363375.1 Hyphomicrobiales bacterium | reverse complement strand
CGTTTGGGGCCAAAACGTCGGCGACGCGGGCGCGCAATGTCCCGGGTCAGTCGCGAATGGCAGCGATAATTCGACGGGTCAAGAATATTCCGGAAAGACCAGACTGACTGGTGGAGCTGATGAGATTCGAACTCACGACCTCTGCAGTGCGATTGCAGCGCTCTCCCATCTGAGCTACAGCCCCATTTCGCCAGATCGTTTAGGGCCTCACGGCCGGAGTGTCAATTAACCGCAATTCACAACGGTCCGGATTCTTCCCCGGCGCCGCGGCTTCTGGCGAATATTCATGGCCGCGTGAACCGCTTTCCATTGAAAATCGGATGATTTCCAAATCGCGGTCAAGCCTTGGTCGAACCGCGCCAGTCGTTGTACGCGGCTCCAAACAATCGCGGGAGAAGCAATCCGGCGGCGCCCGCGACCAGCAGCGAAAAGACGCTCATTGTCGCGAACCGCGAAACCGGCGCCGCGTCAATGGATGTTCCCAGCAGCGCCAGGCTTGCCGCGCCAACGATCGCCAGCGACACGGCGATCGACGCAAGAAAATCCTTAACCGCGACGTGAAACGTGCTTCGGGTGAGAACCAGCGCGACAGCAAGGCCGACGATTTCGCCGATCAGGCGTCCGAGGAAGGGGTAAATGAGTTCGCGCGAGGACAGCGCCATGACGGTTCCCGCGGCAAGGCCGACGAACGTGGAAAGGTTGGTCAACGCAAGCGTTCCCGTCTTTTGTTCGTGCAGAAGCAGGGATGCAAAAGGCTCGGTGCGGATAATTTTGAAAAACGCGCCCAGCGCCAGAACAACAAGCACCCAGGCGTCGACCGCAAATCGCGAACCGAAAGCGACGGAAATCGCGATGTTCAGCAGCGTCAACAAGGCCATGGCGTATCCCGCCGCGATCAACGGCATCATGCACGCGTAAAGCCGCAACCTCGTGGCGAACTGTTCGCCGTCGCCGGAAGCATTGCGCAAGGCGGCCAGATTGACCGTGCCGAGCACCTTGAACAGAAATCCGATTGGAACCACCGCCGCAAGCATCGCCACGGTATAGTAGCCGAGCGCGGGCAGCCCCAGCACGGCGCCGACCATCAAACGGTCGGCCTGCGACAAGATCGCCAGTCCCAGGCCGTTGATCATCAGCGGATAGCCAAACTTCCAGGCCGACATGAAAAATGGCGAGCGAAACTTCAACCGGTATGGCTGGCTGGAAACCATATGGCTGACCACGACGGCGACAATCGCCTGTGCCAGAAGCGCGGCCAGCAAGGCGCGATGGTCTTGGGTATAGAACGCCGTCGCCGCGAGCACGACGAGACTGAGGCCGTTCGCCGCCAGACTGATCTTCAATTGGCCGCCGTACCGATAGTCCCGTTCAACGACCAGCGGCTCCAGATGCGCGAACGAACCGCACAGGAGAATGACGGCGAGACTGGCAAAGCCGAGCCATCCTTGATCCGGCGAGAACACTTCGCCGAACCAGGGCGCGCACGCGATCGCCATCGCGGCGACGACGACGCCCCGCAGCGCCGCCAACGCATGTGCGCTGGCGAGCGCTTCGGCGAAAGCCGAACGCGGCGTTGAATATACAAATCTGTGGATCGCGAGATCGGTGATCTGGCCGAACGTGCCCAGCGTCGCGGCCAGCGCCGCCGTCAACCCAAGCTCGTGAATGTCCAGAAGCCGGGTCAGAATCATCATTCGAACGAAAGGCGCGACGACATCCAGTCCGCCAATGGATAAGAGCGTAAATCCTTTGAACAACCTGGAACTCAGGGGGGCCATCAAATGCTGCCTTTATCGACGCGGTCGAACGACGCTCACGCATTCCGCGACGAATCCACTGAATGTCCCTTTATCATGAGATCAGGCTCGATTGGCAAAATCCGGATTTATAAATAACAACCTGACCGTTTTGCGGCGCCGCGAGGGTTGCGCCCGGAGCCGCGCGAAGACCGGTCGGCGACGCGCGAAAGCACCGGGATCGAAGATTGAATCCCGGTGTTCGGCGGGACGCGGACCTTACGTCCCCGCGACGGCTTGCGTCGGACAGGCGCTTCACTGATTGAGCAGAGGAAACGTTTTGGGGTCCTTGCGGCCCGGCAGCGATTTGATGAAAGACAGCACGTCCGCCACGTCCGCGTTGGAAAGCACCGCCGCCGCGTAGGGCGGCATATCGCCGACGGGATTGCGCAGAAACGCCGCCAGCGCGTCGGCGGGCATCGGCAAGTCCACCAGCGCCGGCGCCGGGTAGTTCAACGCGCCGCCCTGGCCCGAACGGCCATGACAGGTGAAACAGCCCACCGCCATGTATTTGTCCTTGCCCCTGGCCGCGTCGCCAGCGCTTTGCTGCGCAAACGACGGACTACCGAGGCCGAACGTCAGGCAACCGACCGCCGCCAGGAGCGCGTATTTCAAAACCTTCATGAACATTCTCCTCAGCGCTGATCGGTGACGACATCGACGAGCGCCGGCTCGCCGCGGCGCACGACCGCGAGCGCGCGCTTCAACGCGGGGCCAAGCTCCTTCGGGTCGGTGATCGGGCCTTCGCCATAGATGCCCATGCCGCGCGCCACGGTGGCGTAGTCGACATTGGGATCGGTCAGCGTCGTGCCGATATGCGCCTTCGTCGCGCCGCGTCCGCGCCGGCCCGCCATGGCCTGAAGGTACATATACTCTTGATGGTAAGCGCGGTTGTTGTGCATCACGTACAGCAGCGGAATTCTGTGATGCGCCGCGGTCCACAGCGTTGACGGCACGAACATGAAATCGCCGTCGCCCTGGATGGCCACGCTCAGGCGCCCCTTGGCCTTGTTGGCGAGCGCGGCTCCCAGCGCGGCGGGCGCGTTGTAGCCGATGCCCGCGCCGCCGGAGCCGCCGTTCCAGCGGTGCTTCTTGTCCATGTTCCACAGGCGTTGCGGCCAGTTGAACCGGATCGCGCTGCCAACCAGCGACCAATCGTCGTCCTTGATCTGCGCGTAGAGTTCGGCGGCGACGCGGGCCGTCGAAACCGGGCTCGCGTCCCAGCCGAGCGTCGCGTCCGACATCGCTAGATTGACGGCCGCGAGGCGCGCGGCCCCGAGTTTTTTGCCGCGTTCTTCGTGCGCCGACTTTCTGTCCGAGGTGACGGCTTTCTTCACCAGTTCCGTCAGCAGCGGCAGGCTCGATTCGCCGTCGCCCGCGATGGTGAGATCGGCCTCCTGGAAGCGGGCGGAATCCTGAAAGTTCGATTTGCTGTACATCTCGCGGTTGCCGAGCGTGATGACTTTGGCGCCCGCCCTGGTGACGCCCCGGTCGCTGCGATGAACCCGGTCGCTGTGGGCGTGGAGCTGGCCCCAGAGATCGTTCATTTCGATGCCGAGAATGACATCCGCCTGCGCGATCACCGCGCGGCCGCGCTGCGACTGGTTGAGCGGATGGCGCGTCGGGAAATTCATGCGTCCGCCCGTGTCGACGACGGCGCATTGCAGCGCCTCGGCAAAGGCCACGAGCCGCTCAAGTCCCGCCGGCGTGCGCGTCATGCGGTCGACGATGATGACGGGGTTCTCCGCGTTGGCGAGCAGGCGCGCGGCCTCGGCCAGCGCGCCGGGGTCGCCAACCGGCGGAATCACGGGCGTGTATTTGGGAATGCGCAGGCCGGCGCGGTTCTCGATGGGGTTCTCCTGCAACTCGGCGTCGAGCGAAAGCATCACCGGGCCCATAGGCGGCGTCGTCGCGATTTTTACCGCGCGCACTGCGGATTCGGCGAAGTGCTGCAACGACGCCGGCTGGTCGTCGTATTTCAGCATGTCGCGCACCATGGCGAGCGGATCGACCGCCGAGTGAACCCATTCGGCGCCGGGCAGGCGCTTGTCCGCTTCAATGATGTTGCCGCAGAAAGCGAGGATCGGCACGCGGTCGCACCAGGCGTTGTAGAGCGCCATGCTGGCGTGCTGCACGCCGACCGTGCCGTGAAAAATTGTGGCGATCGGCTTCTCCGCCATCTTGGCGTAGCCGTGCGCCATGGCGTTGGCGATTTCCTCGTGCGCCGTGGTGATGATCTCGGGCTTGCGGTTGTCGGCGTAGTTGACGATGGCTTCGTGGATGCCGCGAAAGCTCGATGCGCACATCATGACCATGTAGTCGATGTCCATCGACTTCAACACATCGACCATGAATTCGCCGCCGCTCGAAGACTGGTTGACGGGATCGGCTTCCGGCGGGTGGGTGTCGGCGGCAAGCTGTCTGGGACCCGGAGGCGTGATTTTGATTTGTTGCGGGACAGGCGTCGCAGCCTGCGATTCAGCGGGTGTGAGCGCCGCGGCGCCCGACAGCGCCGCCCCTTTCAGGAAGTTGCGCCGATTGGCGGCGGGCTGATCAAGCGCAGGCGAATCCTCGGGTTTCCTCGGCATGGTTTCCTCCCTGGAATTGCGCCGGGCGGCTGTCGCGCCCGGTTGTGGCGGGATGCTAGCGCAAAGGGCGGAGCGCGCCAATAAGGATGTTTGGCCGCTTGCACCCGCCTTTTCCTTCGCGCACAATCCGTACAAAGCGGGAGGAGGCCGTCATGCAGCGCAGAGAATTCCTCGGGGGTCTTGCCGCCGCGACGCTCGACGGCGCCGGCGCATATGGGCAACAGCCCCGCATGCAGACTTATCTGCCGCCCGGCGTGGCGCCGAAACCGAAAGGTCCCCTTGTCTTTCTCGATTACGACAAGGAGGAGATCGACTACGCCTATGACCAGGCGCCCTGGGCGCTCAACGCGGGCGAGGTCGCCAAACGCAACGCGCAGAAAAGCGCGGCGGCGACGGCGCGGCTTGGGCCGCCGCGACGCGAAGCCTATGGGCCGAAGGAGATCGAGAAACTTGACATATACTTCGCGGGACAACCGAACGCGCCGGTCAACATTTTCATTCACGGCGGCGCGTGGCGGAGCGGCGACGCAAAAGGCGCGGCCTACATGGCCGAGACCTATGTCGACGCCGGCGCGCATTTCATCGCGGCGGATTTCAACAATGTCGGCGAGATCGACGGCGATCTCATGGCGATGGCGGATCAGGTGCGCCGCGCCGTCGCGTGGGTCTACAAGAACGCCGCGAGCTTTGGCGGCGACCCCAATCAACTCTATCTATCCGGCACGTCTTCGGGCGCGCATCTTGCGGGCGTCGCGCTGACGACGGATTGGCGGAGGGATTTCGGGCTGCCAATGGATATTCTCAAAGGCGGTCTGTGCTGCAGCGGCATGTATGAGCTGCGGCCCGTGACGCTTTCGGCGCGCGCCTCCTACGTGAAGTTCACCCCCGATATGGTTGAAGAACTGAGTTCGCAACGCCATCTCGACAGGCTTGCCGCTCCGCTGGTTGTCGCGCATGGTTCGTTGGAGACGCCGGAGTTCCAACGGCAGAACCGCGAATTTGCGGCCGCGGTGAAAGCGGCGGGGAAACCCGTGCGGTTTCTCGTCGGACAAGGCTACAATCATTTCGAGATGTTCGAGACGCTGGGCAATCCCTACGGTTTGCTGGGGCGCGCCATGCTTGGCCTCATGAAATTGCGTCCCGCGTAAAACGCTCGCGTCGGAAGAAGGAAAAGCCATGCAGCGCAGGGAATTCGTCGGCGGTCTTGCCACATCGTGGCTCGCGGGCGGCGCGGCGACGCTCGACATCGCCTCCGCGCAATCGGCGTGGCCGTCGAAGACGATCACCATCATCGTGCCGTTTCCGCCGGGCGGGCAAGGCGATCTTGCCGCGCGGCCCATCGCCGAATATCTGCAACGCGCCTTGGGGCGCGCGGCGATCGTCGAAAACCGCGGCGGCGCCGGCGGCAAGACCGGCAACGCGGCGGCGGCGCGCGCCGAGCCCGATGGACATACCCTGCTTGTGACCTTGTCCTCGCTCGCGGTGTTGCCGGAGGCGGACCGCATCTGGGAGCGTCCCGTCGCTTACGAGGTCGGCGATCTCGCGCCCGTCGCGCGCATACTCGCCGATCCGACCCTGCTTGCCGTGTCGGCTTCCGCGCCGTGGAAAACGCTCGGCGAATTCATCGAGGACGCGAAGAAAGATCCCGGCTCGATTGCCTACGGTTCGTCGGGCCCTTACGGCACATTGCATGTGGCGATGGAAATGTTCGCGGCGGAAGCCGGGATTAAACTGCTGCATGTGCCGTTCACCGGCGCGGGGCCGGCGCTTGCGGCGGTGTTGCAGGGCTCGTGCAAGGCCCTGGCCTCCGCGCCCGGCGTGTTGAAGCCGCAGGCGGACGCCGGCGCCGTTCGCGTTCTCGCCAATTGGGGCGCGGAGCGCGTGCCGACTTTTCCGGATGTGAAAACGTTCAGGGAACTCGGCTTTCCGAATGTTGAATTCTACATCTGGGGCGGGCTCTTCGCGCCGAAGGCGACGCCCGCGCCGGTCATCGCGCGTCTGCGCGAGGAAGTGCGCAAGGCGATGGCCGACCCGGCGATCATCAGGATTTTCGAAGGCGCGGGCAGTCCGCCGGCCTGGCTCGACGCGCCGGATTTTCAAAAGTTCATCGCTGTCGATTCCGCCCGTTTGATCGCCGCCGTGAAGAAGATCGGCAAAGTGGAATAGGCCGGCGAAACCCGACGGAGACCGCCGATGAATACGCCATCCGGCAACGCCGAAGCCCCGCGCCGCATGGGGCCGTTCGTATGGATCGTCGCCGTCCTCGCCGCCGTCGCGGGCGGGCTCTATTTCCATCTCGCGCGGAACGGCTTGACGATACCCATCGCCAAAAGCGCCTTGCAGGCCCGCGTTGACGCCCGTTTGCCCGTGATCGGCGCGCGCGGGCCGCTGAATTATTCGGTGAACAGCGCCATCCTCGATCTGCGCCCCGACGGCAGGATTGCGGTCGAGGCGGCCATTGGCCTGCGAGTGCTCGATCGGGCCGCGGAAGCGCGGGTCCTCGGCTCGGGTCTGCTGGAATACAAGGACGGCGATTTCTTCCTGCGCAACATCGCAATCGAGGATGTCGCGCTCGCCGAAGTCCAGACTGGCGCGAAAACCGGGACCGGACTCGGTCAGATCCTCAACGCGCAACTGCGCAATGTCGTGGCCGTTGCGATGCGACAGGTCGAGGATGAACTGCGCAAACGCGGAGGCGCTGTTCTCGGCGCCGTGCTCGACAGCTATCCTGTCTATCGGCTGAAGCAGGAAGACCACAAGCAGGCGCTTGCCAGGCTGGTGCTCGAAAAGATCGAGGTGCGCGATCAGACGCTCGTCGCAACCTTGAATGTGACGGGTAAAAAATAGCCCGGCGCCGCGGCTAACGCGCCAGCCCGTGATATTCCGCGTTTGGCCGCATATCGACCGCGCTCGCCATCCGGTTCGACATGTTGAAGAAGCTCGCGACAGCCGCGATGTCCCAGATGTCGCGGTCGGAAAATCCCTCGTCGCGCAAGGCCTGCCGGTCGCTCCCGGCGATCTCGAAACTGGCGCGCGTGATCTTGACCGCGAAGTCCAGCATCGCGCGCTGGCGCCTGGGCAGATCGGCGGCGCGGTAGTTCATCGCCATCAACTCGCCCAGCACGGGATCGCCGCCGAGCTGACGCACCGCCGCGCCATGCGCCGCGAGACAGTAAAAACACTTGTTCTCGGACGAGACGACGAC
This sequence comes from Hyphomicrobiales bacterium, assembly GCA_025363375.1. GTDB lineage: Bacteria > Pseudomonadota > Alphaproteobacteria > Rhizobiales > Beijerinckiaceae > Terripilifer. Next base: position 1,229 of record JANYDZ010000218.1, on the reverse strand, counting down.
CGCGATCATCTCGCGTTCGAGCTTGGTCACGCCCGAAGGCGCCAGCATGAGGTCGTTGTAGAAAGCGGCGAAGGCTTCGAGCTTCGGCATGTCGTGCGCATAGGCCGTCAATACATTGGGCACATAGCCGATCTTGTCGCGGCATTTCTGGAAATAGGCGGCCATGGCCGGCGTCGGCTCGGCGGGTGGCAGGTGCAGCGCCATCACGTCCAGCGCCGTCGCGCCGGCCATGCTTTTGCCGCGCGTCTCCGCGTTTCCCGCTTGTTGTCTCGGTGTGTCCGCCATGACGCGCTCCCGGTTCGATGAACGGGATCATCATAGGGCGCGGCGCGGCTTTTGTCGCCGCGCGGTCCATTCCTGAAAACCGAAATCAGCCGCGCGCGAGTTTCACGGCGACGCCCGTGGCCGCGACGCGCTTCATGTCGATGCTGGAGAGATCGAGGTAGCTCGCGCCGTCGATTTCGAAACCGACTCCGACAATAGCGTCCGCCTCGTATTCAGCGGCGGCCTCCATGAGCGCGCGCAAAGCGGCGTCCTGCTGCGCCTCCGCCGGGCGTTGCGAGTCGGAGGGGATCCATGCCGAGGTCGCCCGGACACGGCCAATGGAATGGAGGATGCGGCCGCCGTCGATCTCGTCGGTAAAACTGATACGCATGACTTCTGAAGACTCCTGATGTCAGAGCGGTCTGACATCTTCGTGTTTCGCTTTGCTTAATGTCGGAACAGGGGCGCAATTCGGATTTGAATTGTTCCGCTTGTGGCAAACGCGGCGTTAAGCGCCATGATGATTAACATCGGATGAACGGCGCGCGGTGCGCCGGCGCACGGAGCGGCGGTCAATGCCGGAAATGGCGATGCCCCGTCATCACCATCGCAAGGCCCGCTTCATCGGCGGCCTTGATGACCTCGTTGTCGCGCATGGAGCCGCCGGGCTGGATGATCGCGGTCGCGCCGGCTTCCGCCGCCGCCAGCAATCCGTCGGCGAAGGGAAAGAAGGCGTCGGAGGCCACGACCGAACCGACCGCGAGGGATTCAGGCAAGCCCGCCGCCTTCGCGGCTTCGGCGGCTTTCCAGGCCGCGATGCGCGAGGAATCGACGCGGCTCATCTGGCCGGCGCCGACGCCAACCGTCGCGCCGTTCTTCACGTAGACGATGGCGTTGGACTTCACGTGCTTGCAGACGGTGAAGGCGAACAGCATGTCGGCACGCTGCTGCGCGGTCGGCTGCTT
>JANYDZ010000694.1 GCA_025363375.1 Hyphomicrobiales bacterium | reverse complement strand
GCCCGGCGCCGAATAGAAAGCCAGGTGGTAGGCCACGCCGGACGCAATGGCGGCGGACACAATCGCAAGCCCGTCCGCGAGCGCCGCCGCGCCGAAAAACAGGCTGCGGAGCAGGGCGGTGTTTTGCGCCGGCATGACCTGCGCCCACGGACTCCGGCGGCGTTTGGCGGAGCCGTTCCGCACGGGAACCGGGCGCAAAACTGGATTGAGGTTTTTCGCGAGTTTCATAAGTGTCCCAAATCGGTACGAAAGGCGGCCGGTCAGGGACATTTCCCTGTTCAGACATCCTGCAGCCTTCCCTCAGGCAAGGCGCATGCCGGGAGATTCGTTTCGGAACGACGATTGTCGTTTTGCGAGCAGCCGATGGCGCGCGGGTTGCAGCTTTGCGTCCGGCGACTGGTCCCTGGTCCAGTTTGAAACAGGACGCGGAAACAGAGCGATGGATTTAGCGGACAAATCGCCCGCGACGGGCGCGCGTTACGTGGCGATCGATGGGTTGCGTTTCGTCGCGGCGCTCGCGATTGTTCTGCATCATTATGCTTCGATGATGGAAAGCCCGTTTTGGGACGGCCTGTTTTCAAAAAACTACCTGTTCGTGGATTTCTTTTTCGCCATTTCCGGCTTTGTCATATTCCACAATTACGCGGCGAAGCTGGACAATGTCGCCGCCTACGGCGATTTTCTCAAAAACCGGATCGCGCGGGTCTATCCGCTGCATCTGCTGACATTTCTGTTTTATTTGCTGCTGGCTGCGACGCTGTGGCGCGCCAAAGCCGACCGCGCTTTTGTCGATCCCGCCGCAATTCTTCCAAACTTACTCATGGTTCACGCTTGGGGGACAACGTCGTTAACGACTTTTAACTATCCGTCGTGGTCGATCAGCGCGGAATGGTTCGCCTACCTTCTGTTTCCCGCGGTCGTCTGGCTTTTGCGTCGGGGCGGCGCGTTTGCGGCGCTTGGCGCGGCGCTGGCGATTGTTGGCGCCCTTGAGGTCGCCGCCTTCCAGGGCGTCATCAAGCCGTGGACGACGTTGACCTTTCACATGGGCGCCTTGCGCGCCATGCCGACGTTTCTCGTGGGCGCCGCTCTTGCGCACGCGCTGCCGCGGCTGTCGCTGCCAATCGCCAGCTTCATGCCGGCCGTGGGGTTGTTTCTGGCGGCGGGTCTGGCGATGTTCGTTGGGCTCAACGACCGGTTCATTGTGCTGCTGTTGATTGCCTGTCTCGTCACGGCGGTTGTGGCGGAGCGAAATGGCGCCCGGGGCGCGCTCACGGGCAGGCTGGCCGCGCGGCTCGGCGACTATTCCTACGCTCTTTATATGATCCACCCTCTGATCGCCGTGCTGCTGGTTAATTTTGTTGGCGGCAAGATGTTGCGCCTTGCGGGAACGCCGTTGATCTTATGGTGCTTCTTTTGCGCGATTGTTCCCAACATCCTCGCGGCCGCGCTCATTTACAACTCCGTCGAGCGTCCGGCCCGCCATTGGATCCGCCATTTCAATCCATTTGCGATATGGCGGTCCATCTGGGGGCACAGCGCGCATGGCAAGCGCACATGGTGAAGGATTGGTAACGAATTTTGCCTAATAATCCGTAATTGCCCTGATCGGGTCTCAAGTACGTCGCGCCGACGCGGCCTTTCGCGTCGCGGGAGAGTAAAAGTGTCCTATAGCGGCCGTTTTCGCGATGAGGCCAATTATCCGACGAGCGGGGGCTTCGTCGGCAGGGAAGCCGCGCGTGCAAGCGAAGCAGGCGGCGCCGATCTGCGCGAACTCTTCGCGGTCCTCTACCGCCACCGGAAATTCATTCTCGCCGTGACGGCCGGGGTGCTGGCGCTGGCGTCGCTCTATCTCCTGACGGCGGGCACCGCTTACACAGCGACCGTGTCGATTCTGGTCGACGCGCGCACGCGCCCGCCCGTCGGCACGGACCAGCCAGCCGGGCAGATGACCATACCTGACGCGACGCTGGTGGAGAGCCAGGTCAAGCTGATCGCCTCGGACACCGTGTTGCGACGGGTGGCGCAAAGCGAGCGGCTGGCCGAAGACCCGGAATATGTATCGACGAAGCCGGGCTTGCGCATGCGCCTGTTCGCCTTGCTGGGCATGGGATCGGGCGCCACGGGCGGCGAAGACAGGGTCACACGCGCGACAATGTCGCTGGCGCGGTCGATCGCGGTCAAACGTTCGGAGCGGACCTACGTCATCGACGTCGATCTGGCCTCGAGCGATCCCAACAAATCGGCGCGTCTCGCCAATATGGTGGCGGAAGCCTATATCGCCGACCAGCGCGAAGCCCGTTCGCAGATTTCCCGCCAGGACTCGCAGTGGTTGAACCAGCGGCTGAACGAGTTGCAGGCCAAACTGCAGGACGCCGAAAACCGCGCGCAGGAATTCAAGGTCAAGAACCGCATCACCGATGCGGTTGGCAAGAACATGCGCGAACAGGAACTGTCCGATCTGACGGCCGAACTTGGCCGGGCGCGGGCGCGGGCCATCGACATGAGCGCGAAGTACGAGCAAGTGCGCAAACTGGCGGCGTCCGGGCGCCCCCCCGACGGAACCATGGAGGCATTGAAGGCGCCGGTTCTTGAAAAACTGCGCGTGCAATATTCCGAGATCGCCCGCCAGGAGGCGCATTACCGCACGACCCTCGGCGATCGTCACCCGGCGATGCTCGAAGTGCAAAGCCAGTTGCGCGATTCGACCCGGTTGATCGCCGGCGAATTGCGGCGGATCGCCGAATCCGCCGGCAACGAATATCAACAGGCGCGCGCGGCTGAATTGGAGACGCTGCGACGCGTCGAGTCCGCGCGGCAGTCGACCGAATCAAAAAATCAGAACAGTGTGAAATTGCGGGAACTTGAGCGGGAGCTGGACGCGCACCGCAACGCCTACGAAAAATTCCTGCGCGTTCGCGAGACGATGAACGACGAGGCGACCGACGGTCCCATCGCGCGCGTGATAGCGCCCGCGACCGCGCCGCTGGTTCCCTCATCGCCCAAGTCGCTTGCGATTTTGTTTATTTCACTGGCTTCCGGCCTGTTCTTTGGCGTGGGCAGCGCGTTGCTGCGTGAATATATCGGTTCCGGCGGATCGAACGCGGCGCGGGAGGCGGGACGCGGCGCGATGGACGACGGCGGCGTGAAATTGCACGTCATCGCGTCGCTGCCTCGGGTCGGCGGCGTTTCGGCGAAGGCGCGGAGCCTGACGCGATGGATGGCGAGCAAGGCGAATTCGGAAACCGAAGTTCCCGTCGACAATATTCTCAACGAAGTCAGGGATCGTCCAGACTCGGAATTCAGCGCCGCGGTTCGCGGCCTCTTTAAATCCATCGCGCCATCGGAAGACGCGCCCGCGCGCCGGGCCACAGCGGTGCTGGCGATCTCGATGCGCGAAAAATGCGGCAAGACAACTCTGGCGGTCAATCTTGCGCAAGCTGCGAGCGCGGCGGGTTTGCGCGCTTTGTTGATCGACGCAAATTCCGATCATCCTTCGCTTGGCGCGCTGCTGGGGTCCGACGCCAGGCCGCAATTGATTGAGCTTTCCGGCGCGCAAAGACCGCTCTACCGCATCGGCGGCGCGGGGCGTGGGGAACTCAGCGTCGTGCCGATTCTTCAAGCCGAGGCTAAGAACCGCCGCGACTTGTCGCGCGCGGCCGACACCATCCGGCTGAAGGGCATCAATGGAAATTTCGATTTTGTCGTGATCGACGGCCCGGCGCTGGCCAGCGGCGGCGACCTGCGCCTGGTCGCGGGCGCGGCCAATCATATTCTGTTTGTCGCGGGACCCGACGAGTCCAGTCCTTCGATCGACGAACTGATCGACGCGCTTGACGTTCCCCAGCGCAAGCTTGCGGGAACAATCGTATCTATGAGTCAAGCAAGGCGGGCGGCATGACCATGCTGGCGCCGTCTCGGGCTCCGGGACATGCGCGGCGGCGCGCCGCCAATGAAGCGTGGATATCGCGGATGGCGCGCGATTGCGCGGTCATGCTGGTTTTTGCGAGCGTCGTCTCGATCTTTCTCATCTCCGACATGGCCCTCTCCGCATTCGGCTTCAGCTACGGCGAGGTTGGCGGCAATTTTCTCGAAAAAGTGCATCCAGGCACGTGGCTCGCGCTTGGCACTTTGTTCGCCATCGCCTGCGGTCGGGGCAATCCGTTCCGCGTCATCGACATGATCGCGGCCTATCGCGGGGTCGCCATCTTCCTCGTCTGCTGGGTTGCGCTCGTCGCCTATGCCATTTTTGTCAGCAAGGCGCCTTTCACGCCGCTGATCGACACGTTCTTTCTGCCAATTCTCCTCGTCGTCCTGATTGGCTGGCTGAGCAAAGACGCGCGCCGTTCGCTGGCCCTGGCGCTTCACGCCGTGCTTTTGGTCAACGCGCTGATCGGCATTTATGAATATGTCGCCAACTGGCGGTTGACGCCGTTTATGATTGGCGGCCTTGAACTGACCACGGACTGGCGTTCGACCGCGTTGCTCGGACATCCTCTGGGAAACGCGGCTGTTATGGGCAGTTACATCATCGCGCTGGCGAGCGGCGGAGGGCGCGATCTGCCGAAGATCGTTCGGCCCGCGTGCCTCGGCCTTGCGCTGATTTCGATGGTGGCGTTCGGCGGGCGTTCGTCGCTTGTGGTCGCTTTGGCGTTGCTGGGCGTCTGCGGCGTCGGGCGCGCGTTGCGGGTGGCGCGGGGCGGCAAGCTGGATATTGCGACCACAAGCTGTTTGTTCCTGGCCGCGCCATTTCTCGGAATGTTGCTTTATTATGCGGCGCAGACCGGATTTTTCGATCTTTTCGTTGAAAGGTTTGTCGACGACAAGGGCAGCGCGAAAGCGCGTGTGATCATGCTCAACCTGTTCGGGATGTTGTCATGGCAGGATCTGCTGCTGGGTCCCGATCAGGCCTATCTGGGCAGCCTGCAAGCGCTTGAGGGGATCGAGTTCGGCATCGAGAGTTTCTGGGTCGGGTTCATCATGACGCATGGAATCATCATGGCGTTGTACTTCTTCGCCGCGCTCGGCGTTTTTTGCCGGCAGCTCGTCGTCGAAACCCGAACGGCCACGATCCTGCCGCTCATTTTCTATTTTATCATCGCGAGCACCGCGGTGAGCATGTCGGCGAAGACGACGATCTTTGGCATGTTCGTGGCGATTGTGCTGACGATGATGCGCCGGGACGAACCCCTGCAACGCGCGACATCGGCTGCGCGCGGAGCGGCGACATGAAACCGCCGGGCCGCATCTTCGTCGATCACACCCATTGCGGCCGTCACGTGACGGGTCTCGAGCGCATCACGCTGGAGCTTTTCTCGCGCGAGGCGCTCGCGCCGCTCGATGTCGCCATCGTCGGCTCTACCGGCGTCGCCGACATGATTCTGCGCCAGACATTCGCGCTGCCGTTCAAGTTGACGCGCGATTCCCGCGCCATTCTGCTGTGTCCCGGGTTTCCGCCCTCGCCGCTGACAAGCTTCTTTGGCGCGCGCGTGCTGCCTTACATTCACGATACGTTTCTCATCACGCGGCGCGGGGATCTCAATCCACGCGCCCGTCTTTACATGGCGCCGTCGTTTCGCATCGCGTTGAAAAAGCTGCCTCGCTTTCTTGTCAATTCAGAAACGACGCGCGATGAAGCGCGGCGGTTTTGCCGGACGGACGCGGATATCAGACTGTATCGACCGGGCGTGCGCAATGTCTTCGGGCTGACAGGCGCGGGCCGCGCTGATCGTCCCGCCGCGACCGCGGGTCCGCGGCTTGTGGCTTTGGGCACTGTCGAGCCGCGCAAGAATCTGCTGGCGGCGGCGTCGATTGTCGGCGCGTTGCGCGAAGCGGGGTTTACGGAAACGAGTCTTGATATCGTGGGTCGCGCCGGCTGGGGCGAGGACGCGGAAAAGCTGGCGCAAGCGCCGGGCGTCGCGCTGCATGGCTATCAACCGCTTGAACGCGTGCGGGAGATCGTCGAGCGGGCGGACATGCTGATTTCGACGTCCCACGACGAGGGCCTGGGGCTGCCCCTGCTTGAAGCTCAATATTCGGGGCTGCCTGTTGTCGCGCCCGACAAGCCTGTGTTTCGCGAAGTGCTGTCGACCTCCGGCGTGTTCATTGACCCCGCCGACGCGCGCGCGGCGGGCCAAAGGATCGCGGCGCTCATGGAGGCGCCCGACTGGAGGGCGCGCTACGTCGCCGCGGGCGCGTCCAACCTTGCCCGCTGGCTCGCTCTGGCGGCCGGCGATCACGCGGATGTGCTTCAATTGGTGGCGAGGCTGGCGCGCGGGGAGAGGCCGGCATGCTGATCCGCCAGACCATACTTTATCTTCCCGCGCAGCTGATTGGACCGCTGTTCACCTTTATCGCCGCGGTGACGTGGACGCATTTTCTGTCGCCCGGCGATTACGGCGCGCTCGCCTATGTCATGGCGGCGCAGGAACTCGCCTATCTGATTTGCCTGGCCTGGTGGTCGCAATACATGTTGCGCTACGTCGGCGGTTTTGCCGACGCGGCGGCGCGCGCGCGTTATCAGAGTTCGGAAAACGCCATCATGGCGATCAGCGCCGCGCTGCAGGCGGGAGTCGGCGTGGTTGCGCTGCTGATCCTGCACATCGCGCTGACGCCGGCGGTTGTGCTGGCGACGATCGTCTATTGCGTGTCGCGTTCACTGACGAGTCACCTGTCCGAGCGGGCGCGTTCGACCGGCGCCATCGCGACTTACACGGTCGCGCAAATGATAGGGCCGGTGGCCGGGTTCGCACTCGCGTTGATCGCCGTCAGCCAGATAGAGGCGAGCGCTGAAGCCGCGCTCGCGGGTTTCGCCGCCGCGCAATTGGCCGGCACAGTGTGGATGTGGCGAGAGCTGGGGCTCGGCGTCGCTCTGGCGATGCCCGACCCGGCCATATTGCGCCGCGCTTTTTCCTTTGGCGCGCCGCTGGTGCTGGCCGGCGCGATTGGCTGGGGCAGTCTCAACGGCATTCGCGTCATCGTCGATCAACTTGACGGGCCGGTCGCCGTCGGCCTGATTTCCGTGGGGTGGGGGCTTGGACAGCGGTTGGCCTCCGTTCTCGCGATGCTGGTTACCGCCGCGGCGTTTCCGTTGGCGGTGAAGCATTTTCAGGCCGGGCAGCGCGACGACGCCTTGCGCGCCGTCGCCAACAGCGGGGTGATTCTGTTCGGCTTGCTCGCCCCGGCAAGCGTCGGCATCGTGGCCATTTCCCGGCCGCTTGTGGAAGCGATGATCGCCGCCCCCTTCCAGGCGGTCACTTTCGCGGTGTTGCCGCTTGCCGCCGCGGCGGGCGCCATCCGCAACCTGCGCGTCCATTGCGCTGATCAGGTCATCATTCTGTTCGAGCAAACGCGTCTCAACGTGGTCGTCAATGTCGTCGAAGTCGCGGCGACGGCGGGCCTGTGCGTTTTGGGACATGTCCTTTGGGGGCTGCCGGGCGCCGCCGCCGGC
>JANYDZ010000673.1 GCA_025363375.1 Hyphomicrobiales bacterium | reverse complement strand
AGAAGGCATGAAATCAAACAGCATTGATATCGAAATATTCATACTTGCAATAAAATTAAACATTCCTACAACAATAAGCACAGAACCAACCAACTACAATTCAAGTTTTAACTTTACAACGGCGCGCTGCACCTTTCGCTGGGCCGGGTCATCGAGGTGAGCGTCGCCGCCTCGCGCCTGATTCTGTCCGGACTGATGGAGCGGCACGATCTGAAAATCGTCATGTCGCACACGGGCGGCGCGCTGCCCTATCAGTCGGGCCGCATGGACAAGAACACCAAGGCCGCGAATCTGCCGCGCCCGGTGAGTGAATACATGAAGCGCATGTACACGGACACGGTGTCGCCGCACACGGCGGGCCAGAAATTCGCCATCGAGTATTATGGCATCGACCGTGTCATGTACGGCACCGACTATCCCTGCTGGGATCCGGCGACCTGCCTGAAGCTGCTGGAGGACGTGCCGCTCAGCGCCACCGACAGGCAGAAGCTTTTTTACGACAACGCGCGCCGGATTCTCGGCTTGAAGGACCCAGTCGCGGCGAGGATCGCGGCGGAATAAGGGCCGTCGAGACAAAGGCAGCCCTGGTCCGTCAGGGCGGATGATGTTCTCGCCATGCCGACTCGACCAGGAATTCGAAACTTCAAGACGCTTGAGGAGGCGGACATGCGCCTCGGGCAAACCGTTGTTTTGACCGGGCCGAACAATTGCGGGATGACGTTGGCGTTGCAGGCGTCGGCGTTGCAGGCGTCGGCGTTGCAGGCGGACCGGGTTGAGCGAATGCAATGCGCGTCCCTTGACGCCCCGCGCCGGCGCCCACACTTTACTCCCATGACCGACGCCCGTTCCGCCCGCCCCCGCGCCTTCCGCCTTGATGGTTCGGGAGTGGCTTTCGCCGAGGAGGAGGGGCGTCGTTCGAGGCCGGTGATCGAGCCGCAGCCGGACGCCTATGCGGCGGAGGCGGCCCCGGGCCTGGATCCCGACGAGGCCGCTGTGGAGGACGCCCAGAAGCGCGGCATGACCGCGCGCAAGGCGTTGACCTGGGGCGGCCTCTTCTGGTCGGCGACAGGCGCGCTGGCGTCGTTGGCGATCGGCGTCTGGTTCGCCAATCTTGTCGAGCAGCTTTTCGTCCGATCGACGGCGCTTGGCTGGGTTGGCGTCGGTTTGTTGGCGTTGGCGGGGCTGGCGCTGGCGGTATTGCTGGCGCGCGAAATTCGCAGTCTTTTCCAACAAAAACGCATCGCGAAATTACACGCGGATTTCGCCGCCGCGCGCGCCGCCGACGCTCGCGAATCCGCGCGTGTTTGCGTGAAGACTCTTGCGGCGATGTACGTTTTGCGCGCGGATACCGCGCAAGCCCGCGCGAGACTTGACGATCTTTCGCGCGAGATTATCGACGGCCGGGATCTCATAGATATCGCCGAGCGCAGCTTCATGCAGCCATTGGATGAAAAAGCGCGGCGCGAGATCGCGCTGGCGGCGCGTCGGGTTTCGGTGGTGACGGCGATTTCGCCGCGCGCGCTGCTGGACGTGATTTTCGTCGCCGCGCAAACGGCGCGGTTGACGCGGCGGATCGCCGAGATTTACGGCGGTCGTCCGGGTTTGCTCGGCTTTTTGCGCATTGCGCGTTCGGTCGGCGCGCATCTGGCCATCACCGGCGGCATGGCGGTGGGAGATTCCCTTGTGCAACAAGTGCTTGGCCACGGCATCGCCGCAAGGTTGTCGGCGCGGCTGGGGGAGGGGGTTCTCAACGGCCTGCTCACCGCGCGCGTGGGTCTTTCCGCCATGGCGGTGTGCCGGCCCATGCCATTCGCGGCGGCGCCGGCGCCGGGCGTCAACGATGTCGCGCCGTTTCTATTCGGCGCCGGCAAGGACTGAGCGGGCCCGCGTGACGGACGGCGCGGGCGCGACGCGGTTGCGCCAGGCGGCGAGCAAGGCGATGACGAGGCCCGCGGCGAGCACCCACCAGGCCGGCCTGATTGTGTAGGAGAAATCGAAATTCGCCTCCAGCACGCGCGAAATCGTCACCCGCGTCGAAAGCGTGTAGTAGAGGGCTTCAATGAGCGCCGTCGCGACGCCGCACAACAGGGCGGTGGCGCCGAGCGAGACGAGGCCGGGCGTCAGCTTTTTGCGCACGAAACGGAACGCCATCAGAAGCACGAAAAATCCGGTCATCAGCGCGGCTTCCGTCGCGTCGAGGCGGATTTCCATGAAGAAATGCACGAGACTCAGCGCCGCGGCGGCATAGACCCACGCGTGCAATCCGTTCCATCGCCGGGCGCCCAGCTTTTTGATGTAGAAATCGTTCGAGGTGACGCCCAGCGCGGTCATCAGCAAGGTCGCGGCGAGTCCCACCGTCAGAAACAGCCGCATGAACATTTCAAACAGGATTTGCAGCCAGGCGAATTTCAGATCGACGCACCACAGAGCGATGTGCGCGAGCGTGTAGAACAGCGCCGCCAGCCCCAGCATGCGGCGCACGAGGATCAGCTTGTTCCAGCGGGTCACCCAGCGCAGCGGCGTCACCGCCAGCGAAATCACAAGAATGCGCATCGCCCAGTCGCCGCTCTCGCGCACAAGGTCGGTGAAGGGTTTGGGCGACAACCAACCCATGGCAAATTCAAGCGCCATCCAGAAGGTCGGCGCCAGCAAGGCGAGACAGCAGGCGAGTTTCAGCCGGGAAAGGCGACCGGCTCGGTCGTTCCAGGGCATCCAGGGGGCAAGGTCGGTCGCGTGGGTCATGCGGCCTTATAGCAGAGCGCGCCGGATGTGGGGCTCACAAGCGGCGCGCCCGAAATCACATTCTCACAAAACAATTGTGAGCGTCGCTTCGCCGGCGATTTGTTTGGCCGGCGATTTATTTGGCCAGATAATTGCGATGCGCGTAGCCGCCCTTCCCGCCGCGCGTCTCGAACATGAAACCGGCGTCGGCCTCGCGCGTTTCGAGCCGCGCGGTTTTGTTGATTTCGCGTTCGCTTGATCTGCCCCGCTCGGCGGCGTCGAGGAAGGCGAGCACAGCGTCGATCGAGGGGGCCTCTCCGGCGCCGTCGGCCCTGGCCGCGAGCGCTTCGGTGACGCTGGCGTCGAAATTCTTTCCCCACATTTTGCGAAACAGACCGTTGGAGGGATAGAGATCGGCGCTGTTGATCTTGCCGTTGACGGCGAAGACATAACCGACAACGTCGGTGTCGAGGGTCCCCTTGTCCGCCAGCGCCTTGGCGAACGCGGTTTGGGAAGACTTCAGCTTTGCGTTTTCCAGGGTGAGCTGCATGCTGGTCTGCGATTCGCGCGCGGCCACGGACGCTCCGATCGAGCGGGCCAACCGATCCTGCGTCTTTGACACGCTGTCCCACACCTTATTTTGCGCGGAGGGCGCCACACGGGCCGACAGGGTCCTGGACTGGCTCAGGCTGGCTGTCGGGGAAGGGTCGACCACAGGTGCAGCCGCGACTTTCATGGCCAGTTTCGCCTCGCGCGAGGGGAGGGCGGCTTGGGAGGTCGCGAATTTGGTCGCATCCTCGCGTCCGCGCGCGTTCCAGCGCCCCTGCTCGACGCAATAGGCGGCGATCGGCATCTTGCCGGACCTTGCCGGCAGTACGAGGCTCACCGTCAGAACGCGGTCCTGCTTGCCGCCTTTCACAATGTCGCCGGCCTGCACGAAGACTTCCTCGTCGCCGACGTTCTCGATGGAAAGTTCGCTGACGTTGTCGGTTTCGTAAACGTGGGTCTTGCCGCGCGCCATGGCTTCGGCCAGCGTCAGGGGAACCTGGCCTGCCGTGGAGGGACCATGCACCAGATAGATGGCGAGGTTTTCATGCACGAAGGGCCCGGAAACGCGCCGCTCGGGCGGCGTTTCGGCAAGCGCCCAGCCCGATGCGGCGGCGAAGCCGGGGAGCAAGGCGAGGACGCGAATGAAATTTCGGCGGGATGCGGTCTGCGACATGAAGCTTCCTCCTGTTGGCGCCCGCAGGCTGGCGGGCAATTCAGGCCAAGCTTGGGAGAGGGCGCGGCGCGGGGTGGGTGAATTGATGGCGTGAAAGGGCGGGGGTGACGACCAGATCGGGCGAGCGCGGGTTTGCGCCAGCGCGCCAGCGGGGCACGACCGCGCCTTCGGTCCCGGCGGTGAAACGGCGCTCTTTCGGTCAACCGGCGGGTCGTCAGGCAGGCGGGACGCGCCTGAATCAAGCCGTGGGCGGCGGCGCCTTGCGAACGACGTTGCTCACCGGCGATTTTCCGACCCAACGTCCCCAATCGCAACAACCCGCTTTGGGAAAAAGCAATCCCTCACGCCACCCCGAGCTTCTTCTGCAAGTTCGTCGACGAAGTCGTGTATTGGAACGTCAGCTTCTTGTCGGGATAGACATAGCGATGCGCCTTTTGCGAGGCGAGCGCGGCTTCGTGGAAGCCCGACAGGATGAGCTTCAGCTTGCCGGGGTAGGTGTTGATGTCGCCAATGGCGAAAATGCCCGGCGTGCTGGTTTCAAACTTTTCCGTGTCGGCGGGCACGAGGTTTTCATGCAAATTCAGGCCCCAGTTGGCGATGGGTCCGAGTTTCATGGTGAGGCCGAAAAAGGGCATCATCACATCGCAGGCCACATCGCTCACCGCATTGTCGGCGCCGCGCACGCTGGCGTGGGTCAACACGCCGTTGTCGCCCTTAAGGCCCATGACCTGACCAATTGTCAGGTCCATCTTCTTGCCCGCTACGAGTTCGCGCATGGCGTTGACCGAATGCGGCGCGGCGCGGAAATCGTCGCGGCGATGCAGCAGGACGACGCGGTCCGCGATGGGTTGCAGGTTGAGCGTCCAGTCGAGCGCGCTGTCGCCGCCGCCGACGATGAGAACGCGCTTTCCGCGCATGGTCTCCATCTTGCGCACGGCGTAGAAAATCGACTTGCCCTCGTAGGCGTCGATCCCCGCGATGGGCGGCTTTTTCGGCTGGAAGGAGCCGCCGCCGGCGGCGACGATCACAACCTTGCATTCAAACGTCTGGCCGCCATTGGTGGAGACGCGAAACAACGGCGCGTCGGGCGTGCCGAGAATTTCCAGCCCCTCGACCTGTTCATTGAAGTGAAAGGTCGGATGGAACGGTTCGATCTGCTTCAGCAGATTATCGACAAGCTCTTGTCCATTGATGATGGGAAAGCCGGGAATGTCGTAGATGGGCTTTTCCGGGTAGAGCTCGGTGCACTGGCCGCCGGCGCGCGGCAGAATGTCGATGAGATGGGCCTTGATATCGAGCAGGCCCAGTTCAAAAACCGCGAAAAGGCCGACGGGGCCGGCGCCGACGATGACTACGTCGGTCTTGATGATGTCGCTCATGATGCTTCCTTGCGGCGTGCGCCGCGCTATTTTCGCGTGTCCTGTGCCTCAAGGGGCGAGCGTAGACAAGCGCAAGATGGCCCGATCGAGGCCGGGTATAAACTACCAAAAATAATTTGTAAATAAAATTTATATACATTTTTATAATGTTATTATTGATGCCGCTTATTGATGCCGCTTGGCGCGTGCGCGCGCAGGCGCCACACTGGCGTCAATAGGGGACTGGCGCGATGCGCTGGCGGAGGACGCGGGGATGTGGATGCAGCGTGATGGAGGGCTTTTGCTCGTGGTCACGCTCCTCGCCGCATATGCGTCGGCGGCGCTTGCCCAGGATTTCCCTTCCCGTCCCATTTCCTTTGTCGTGCCGCTTGCGGCGGGCGGACCGGCCGACCTGACGGCGCGGGTGATCGCTCAGAAATTCTCCGAGACCATCGGCCAGCAGGTGATTGTCGAGAATATTGGCGGCGGTTCCGGGCAGATCGCGCTCAACAAGGTGGCGCGCGCCAGGCCGGACGGCCATACGCTGCTGTTTACAACGGGATCGTTTCTCACCGTGGTGCCGCATCTGTTTCCCAGGGCGAATATCGAGCCGATGAAAATGTTCGAGCCGATTTCGATCGTGACAGCCTTTCCGACGGTGCTTGTCGCTTCGACAAAACTGCCGGCGACAGATCTCGCCGGGTTCATCGCCTATGCGAAGGCCAATCCGGAGAAGATGAATTTTTCTTCGCCCGGCGCGGGTTCCAATCCACATCTGGCCGTTGAAGCCGCGAAGAAGGCGCTGGGATTTCAGGCGGCGCATGTGCCGTTTCGCGGCGGTGGTCCCGCGCTGATGGCGGTCGTCAGCGGCGACGTCGAATTTTCCTGCACGGAGCCTTCCGGCCTTGCCTCGCAATTGCCGACGGGGAAAGTCCGCGCCATCGCCGTCGCCGACAGCAAACGACATGCGGCCTTGCCGGATGTGCCGACGTTCGCGGAACTTGGCTTTCCCGATCTGGAGTTCCGGGCGTGGACGGGGTTGCTGGCGCCGGCAGGGACGCCGCCTGAAATTATCGGGCGGCTCAACGACGAACTGACCAGGGCTTTGCGCGCGGGCGATGTCGTCGCGCGTTTTGAGGGGCTTAAAATCGAGGCGGCCGCCAACGGTCCGCAGGACCTGCGTCGGACGCAAATCAAGGAAAGCGCGGCGTGGAAGCCGCTGATCGCCGAACTGGGATTGGCGCAGGAATAGCTTGCGCGTGATTTATCGGGAGGAGGACAGGATGCGTTCCATCTTTGCGTTCATGACCGCGCTTTTTTCGCTTGCGGCGGCGCTCCCTGCCCCGGCGCAGACAAGTTCGGTTCCGCAATTCCAGGTCGACGCGCTGTGGCCGAAGCCGTTGCCCAACAATTGGCTGCTGGGGCAAGTCTCCGGCATTCGCGTCGACGGGCACAACCATGTCTGGGTGCTGCACAGGCCAGGTTCGCTCAGCGAACGCGAGCGCGCGGCCGAGCAGAATCCGCCGCCCGCCAAATGCTGTGTCGCCGCGCCGCCGGTGCTGGTGTTCGACACTTCGGGCAATTTGATCAAGACCTGGGGCGGGCCGGGGCAGGGATTTGATTGGCCAAGGAGCGAGCACGGCATCTATGTCGACGACAATGATTTCGTTTGGATCGCGGCCAACGATCCGACCGACGGGCAGATTCTGAAATTCACCAACGACGGCAAATTCGTCATGCAGATCGGCAAGAAGGTGAACGGCCCCGACAGCAATGCAACCGACAGGCTTGGTTCGCCCGCCGACATCGCCGTCGATGTCGCCGCGAAGGAGGTTTACGTCGCCGATGGCTACGCCAACCGCCGCGTGATCGTGTTCGATTCGGACACCGGCGCCTACAAACGCCACTGGGGCGCCTATGGCGCGAAGCCGGACGACGCCAAAACGCCGGCCTACGATCCCGCAAAGCCGCCGTCGCAACAATTCGCGACGCCGGTGCATTGCGTGCGCATCGCCAACGACAATCTTGTTTATGTATGCGACCGCAGCAACGACCGCCTGCAGGTGTTTCGCAAGGACGGCACGTTTGTCGCCGAGCGCTTCTACGAGAAGAACACGCGTCTCAACGGAACGGTGTACGAGGTCGCTTTCTCGCCCGATCCCGCGCAAAAATATATGTACATGGTGGATGGTTCGAATGGAGAAATCCGCATCGTCGACCGCCTCGCTTACGAAGTCATCGGCCGTTTCGGGCGTATTGGCCGGCAGGCCGGACAGTTCACGGCGGTGCACAACATCACCGTTGACCGGGACGGCAATATTTACACAGCCGAGGTCAACACGGGACAGCGCGTGCAGAAATTCCGGCGGCTGGATTGAAGCCAGGCGTCCGCGCGGCGCATCAAAGGAGGTCCGTTTGCACGGTTTGTATTCGCGCAATTTTTCGCGCGCCGCCGCCTTGCTTGCGCTGGCGCTTGCGGCCGGCGCTCCCGCGCGGGCGCAATCCTGGCCGACGAAACTCGTCACATTCATAGTTCCTCTTGTTGCCGGGGGGCCAGCCGATACGACGGCGCGGGTCATCGCGCAAAAATTCTCGGAGACTCTGGGACAGCAGGTCATCGTCGAAAACATGGGGGGCGCTTCGGGGATGCTGGCGTTGAACCGCGTCGCGCGCGCCGAGCCAGATGGCCACACGCTGCTGGTGGGGCCCGGGTCGTTCGTCACCATCGGGCCCTTGATGGTTTCCGGCGCCAGGATCGACCCGGTCGCCAGCCTCGAGCCCGTGTCGCTGATCTCGAAATATCCAAGCGCGCTGTTTGTTTCGACAAAACTTCAGGCGCGCACTCTCGACGAGTTCCTCGCCTATGCGAAGGCCAATCCGGGCAAGATGAACTTCTCCTCGCCGGGCGCCGGCACCCAGCCGCACATTTCCATCGAGACGCTAAAGAAGCGCTTTGGCTTCGAGGCGGCGCATGTGCCGTTTCGCGGCGGTTCGCCCTCTCTGATGGCGGTGGTGGCGGGCGATGTGGAGTTCTCCTCGTTCGAGCCCTCGAACCTGTCCGCGCAATTGCCGGGCGGGAAAATCCGCGTCATCGCGCTGGGCGACACGCAACGCCATTCAGCGCTGCCGGACGTGCCGACCTTTGCTGAACTTGGCTATCCCGAACTCATCTTCAATTCGTGGACAGCGGCGATGGCTCCGAAAGGCACGCCGCCCGCTTTGCTGGCGAAACTGAACGCGGCGTTTCGCGAGGCCTTGTCGTCGCCTGACGTGCTGGCGCGCTTCAAGGCGCTGCAAATCGACGCGGCCGTCAGCACGCCGGCGGAATTGCGCGAGTTGCAGACGCAGGAAATCGCCGTGCGCACGCCGATGATTGCCGCGCTGGGGCTGATTCAGGAGTGAAGCTGGTCCTCAGCCCTGTTTTTCCGGGGTCGTCACGGTCAGACCGTTCAGCGCGGCGCTCACTTTGATCTGGCAGGACAGGCGGGAGCCCGGACGCACGTCGAAGGCGAAGTCGAGCATGTCTTCTTCCATCTGCTCGGGTTTCGGCAGTCTGGAAATCCAGGCGGCGTCCACGTAAACATGGCAGGTGGCGCAGGCGCAGGCGCCGCCGCATTCGGCCTCGATGCCGGGGACGGAATTGCGCAGGGCCGTTTCCATAACCGTCGAGCCGTCGTCTGCCTCCACGGTGCGGGATTTGCCGGCGGCGTCGATATAAGTAATGGCGGTCATGAAATGGCTCGTGTGGGGCGCTGGGAATGGAAGCGCGCCCTCTTAACGGGTCGAGGCGGGTTTGGCGAGGGGCTCCAGCGATCTCTCTAGCGATCTTGCAGCAGCTCATTCACCGCGGCGCGGGCCTCTTTGACAGCGGCTTCCAGGGTCTTGAGGGCCCGGCTGTTTTCCGCCCCCCCGGCGGCGCTGTACAGACATTCCTCATAGGTTTGCGCCGCCGCGGCTACGGCATTGGCGCCGACCGCCCGGGCGGAGCCTTTCAGCGTGTGGGCGAGGTCGTGGCGCGTGCGGCGCTCCCCGGCATGGTCGATTCTCGTGATTTGCTCGATAATCTGGCCAGCCTGGCGTTCGAACAGGCCAAGCAATTCGACCTCGAGGCCGCGGTCCCCGAGGGTCTGGCGCGACAGGTAGACAAGATCGATGGGACGGGTGTTCGCATGCGCGCCCGCCAATGGCGTGACGGGGGTCTGACGCGCGCCAAAGGCCCTCATAACCTGACCCGACATAATGATATCTCCAAGGCAATCGCGCCTGTCGCCTGAAAACGAGCCTGGCTCCAAGAGTTGAAGCGCGGGTTCAAAAGGCGATCCGCCCGCCGGACTTTCCACATTCATGGTGTACAGCTCGTTAACGACGTTTTGGTTTTGCCGCCCTTGAAGGTTCACATATGGGCGCCGGGGGGGTAGATTGCTAATTGGTTAATTGTGCGTGCGGGCGTCTCGAGGCCGGATTGAGACGCGCGGACGGCGCCGGCAAACCGGCAAAATGTGTAAAAAAGGCGTTCGAAATGGCGACCCAACCGAAGAATCCAGACCCGACGGAAGCAGCGATGGCGGCGATAGAAACCGCGCTGAACCTCGGGCCGACGGGCGGCGCCGCGCAGGACGCGGCTAAAACCGCGCCGAAACTTCCCGGCGTCAATTCCGATGAATTTTCGCTTGTAGCCGCGCAGATGGTTGAACCCGACAGCGCCGCGGGGCGCCCGACAATCGACGCGCCGCGCGCGCCTGTCAGGCCCTCGACGCAGCCGGCAAACGACGATTTGCGTTCCGTTGGCCAGATTCTGCAAACTCAGCAATACCGTTCATCACGCTCACCTTTGGCGCTTGCTTTTCTGGCTTCGGCGGTTTGGCTGGGTCTGAGCGGCTATTTCGCCTGGACCATGCACAAGGCGCGACCGCTGGCGGCGGAGGAAATCGCGCTCTGGGCGCTTGTCGGTTTCGGGCCCGTGGTCTTCTTTTTTGTCACGGGGGCGCTGGCGCGGCGCGGCAGCGAGATGCGCCATACCTCCCGTTCGATAGCGGAAATAGCGCTTAAACTCGCGGATCCGCAATCCTTCGCGTCCGATCAGGTGGTCAATCTCTCGCAGGCGATCCGCCGCGAGATCGCTTCCATGGGCGATGGCCTCGAGCGGGCGCTGGCGCGGGCCAGCGAACTGGAAACCGTTGTGCGCGCCGAGGTTTCCAACCTTGAACGTTCCTACGACGCCAACGAGCAGCGCATGCGCCAGCTCATCGACGAACTCGCCAGCGAACGCGAGGCGATTCTCGTCAACGCCGACCGCGTGCGCCTCTCCATCGGGCTGGCGCAGGATTCGCTTCTGAAGGAACTCGAACAGGCCGGCGCCCGCATTTCGACAGGCGTTAGCGAGGCGGGAGGCCGCGTCAACACATCGCTCGGCGCGAAGGGCGAGGAAATAGGCCAGACGCTGACGCGCGCCGGCGAAACGCTTGTGGGCCAGTTCGACGCGCGCAGCCGGGACGTCGCGGCGCGCCTGACCTCGACAGCGGCGGAAGCGACGCGCGAACTGGCGCGGACTTCGGAGGCGATCACATCGAGCTTTGCCGCGAAGGCCGCCGAGTTTGGCGCTCAGGGCGATCAGGTCGCCCAGCGTCTTGCGCTGGCTTCCGGCGTCGTGGCCGAAACGTTCGCCGCCAAGGCGGCCGAGATCGACGCTCATGGAGCCGATGTCGCCAGACGCCTGGCGAGCGTGAGCCACGAGGTGACGCAAAGACTGGCGCAGTCGTCGGACGCGGTTGGCGCGCATCTTGCCGCCAAGGCTTTCGAAATCGACGCGCATGGCGCGAGCGTCGCGACGCGCCTGTCCGCCGCCGGCGATCAGATGGCGCAACGCCTGACGCTGGCGTCGGACGCCGCGGTTGATTCCTTCGCGGCCAGGACGGTCGACGTCGACGCCCGGTTGCGCGCCGCCAACGAGGCGCTGCTGGGACGGCTTGAATCGCATGCGGATCATATTTCGCAGCGCCTCGCGGAAACCGGCGTCAGGATCGGCGAAACCGTCGCCGGTCACGGCGACGCGCTGATCGGCCGCATCGCCGACGCCGGCGAACGCATCCACGCGACCGTTACGACCCACGGTCAAGCGCTGGATCAAAGCCTGGCGACCACGGGAGAGCGCATCGCCGCGCAGGTCACCGACCGCGCCGCGCACGCGCGCGACCTGTTTGAGCATTCCCGCGCGACTCTCACGCAGGCGAGCGAACAGATCGCGGCGCTTTACGCCGAACGCGCTCAATCGCTCGGCGCGCTGCACAACGCGTCGCAAAAGACGCTCGTTGAAACGGGCGACGCCATCGCGGCCACTCTCGAAGAACGCGTCAAGGCGGCTCACGCCGCGCATCAGTCCGCGCGCGCTGAATTGGCCGCCATCGGCGCCGCGATCGCGGCCACGCTGGAGGAACGCGTCAACACGGCGCGCGACGTCCATCAGATCGCGCGCGTGGAGATGGCGGCGGCCGGGGTCGCCATGGCGGCGACGCTCGACGAGCGGGTCAAGGCGGCCCGCGACGTACATTACCGCGCCAACACAGAGTTGATGGAAACCGGCAATCAGATTTCGGCTCTTTTCACGGACCGCACAGTCGCCTTCCACGACGCGGTGACGCTGTCGCGCAACGATATTCTGAACGCCGGCGATCAGGTTCACTCCGCCATCGTGGAACGCAGCCACGCCCTGACCGAACTCTTCCAGCAGTCCGGCCAGCATCTTGCCGCGACAGGCGACGCCATGGCGGAAACCCTGGACGCCCGCCTGAAATCGATCCAGTTGGCTCACGAAAACACGCGCGCGGGTCTGGCCGCCGAGGGCCGGGAGATTGCGGCGACGCTGGCCAAGCGCACGGACGCTTTTCACGATACCGTGCGGCAATCGAGCCGGGCGCTTGTCGAGGCGGGCGATCAGATTCACGCCTCGATCGTCGAGCGCCATCAGGCGATGGCCGAGCTTGCGCAGCAGTCGGGCCAGCATCTGGCGGCGACCGGAGAGGCCATTGAGGCGACGCTCGCCGAGCGCCTGCAGGCCATTCGTCACACGCACGAAACCGCGCGCGTTGGTTTGGCGGCGACCGGCGCGGACATTGCCTCGACGTTGGCCGAGCGCACGGACGCTTTCCACGAAACCGTGCAATTGTCGAGCCGGGCGCTTGTCGCGGCGAGCGACCAGATTCACGCCTCGATCAACGAACGCGGCGCGGCGCTGACCGAACTCGTGCAAAAGTCCGGAGAACATTTCTCCGCGACGCTCTCCGAGCGGTTGCAGGGTATCCGCGACGCGCACGA
>JANYDZ010000650.1 GCA_025363375.1 Hyphomicrobiales bacterium | reverse complement strand
CGGTGCGGCCGAGATCGTCCGTGCCAATAGAACCCAACTGAACCGAGACGCCATCAGCGCGTAAAAGCCGCGTCCAGACGACGAAGACGCGGGTCTGTCCCTGGGAAAGACCGGATTTATATTCGCCGACAAGGCGCGAGCCCGAGGGAATGAGGATTCGCCGGCCATCGAATGACCAAACATCTTCACTGGTGAGGGCTCGCACCATGCCCGGGAGATCGCTTTGCAGGGCTGTTTCGAGGACGCCGCGAATGGTGGTGCCCTGAGCAATGAGCGCGTCGATGCGCGGATTTTTGGTCGCCACGGATTTTTCGACGCCGGCATTTCCAGCCGAAGCCAGAAAGCGGCGGTTGGCATCTTCCTCGCGTTCAACGGGCCCGCCATTCCCGCCATTCGCGGAATTGCCGCCAGTGGCCGCCGCGCCCGGTGCTCCCGCCGCTCCCGAGGCATCCGCGATCATTTGCGGCGCGCGCAGCCGCTCCCATTTCCGCCGCTCAAGTTCCGCGAGGCGCAGACGCTCGATCTCGGCGAGGCGCCTTGCTTCGGCGACACCATCGTCGGGCGTGCCAGCCATGTTGGTAAAGGCGGGCTCGGGCAGGGGAGGCGGCGGCAGGATCGAGGGCGGCGCCATGGGCGCCGGTGGCATCAGTTCCGCCACAGGCGGCGGTGGCGGTGGGGGAACGACAAAGCGTCCGGTGTCGAGTTGCGGACGCGGCGCCTCGTATTGTGGCGCCGGAAATTGCGTGGTGCGGAATTCATCCGTGTCCGCCGCCGTCATGAGCCGCGATGGCTTGTGGGCGGAGGCGTAGATGAGCCAGCCGCCAATCGCGAGGGCGCTTGCAAGACCGAGGGATTTCAAAAATGTCCCGAAAACTGGGGACTGCCTTGCCACGCCCGAGAGCGCCGCGTTTTCAAGTTCGAGTGAAGTGTGGTCGGGGCCTCGCGCCATCTTTTACTTCCCTCCGGCGAAAAGGCTGACTTTTTGCGGCGCATAGGGTTCAAGGCCCGTGGGCTCCGTCACGTTTTCGAGGCGGCGATTGAAGACGCACGTCGTTTCCTTGCCGTTGCGCAGGGTCCACTGGAAATTGACCTTGTCGACGACGAGAAACGCGCCCTCGCGGCGAAAGTTGACAAGAGTCTCCTTGCGCTGGGGATCGACAATAAAAATCGCGGGCGTCTCGCCGTCGGCCGGGAACCGGAACCAGGTTTTAACGCCGTCATCGAAAATGGCGAGCGGCTTTACCGCTGAAGACCCCTTGTAGCCGTAGTCGCTGTTGGCATTGGCGACGACCATGTTTTTTGTCGCCGGGAAATTGCTGACTTTTTCCCGCGCGGCCGCCAATAATTTTGCATCGACTTCGTCATCAGGATAGCGAAACCTGATTTTGAATATTTGCGCGCGCGCCTCGCGAAACCCCGAGCGGAGGATAAAGGTGTAGAGGCGCTTGTCCGTGACGACGTTGAGATTGGAGTTCGCGTCCTTCTCGACGGGTTTTACGAAGATAATGTTGCCTTTGCGGTTGGGTTCGATTTTCCAGGCGATGGTGTCGCCGAGGGCCAGGGTTTCGATTTTCTCGTCTTCGGCGAGGATGATCATGGTGGAGACGCCGAAGGTCGCGTTGACCGCGACGACATTATCCCTGTTGTAGGCGACTTCCCGAACCCGGGAATCGAGGCGACCGGCATGGGGCGCTTGTTCCGCGCGCAGGGATGAGGGCAGGGCGGCAATAAATGCAGCCAGAATAAAAATGCGTCTCATGATTTTTGCGCCCCAACGGTTCCCGGGGAAGGCGCGGTCTCCTGATCCCTGCGATACTCAAGCGTCTGAAACCCCAGGGGATTGTCGAAGCGGTATTCGTTGGAAACAGGCGAGGGCGAATAGCGGAACCGCACCAGCGAAACCCAATCCCTCGAGAAGGAGTTGGTCGCCGACTTTTCCTCGGTGGAAAAGCGCACCAGCGCCGTTCGGTTGTTCGGGAAGGTCACGGACTTCACTTTCACCGCGACGACGGTGTTATTCCCGAAGGTTTTGATGAGGTTTTTGGGATTGCCGGGGCTGTAGAGTTCGGTGAGCTCGCGCGCGGCGTCGCCGCTCGCCATGAGCTGGGCAAGATCGAAATTGTCCTTGAGAGACTTGGGGTCATAGGTTTCGCGCGCCTTGACGTAGCG
>JANYDZ010000637.1 GCA_025363375.1 Hyphomicrobiales bacterium | reverse complement strand
TCCATTTGCGCAGGCCCCAGCCGCATACGATCGGCCAATTGGGGACGTAGTCCGCGCCGTCCGCGAGCGCTATGCCGCCCTTCGATATGGCGCTCTCGGAAAAGCCGCCCTGCAACATGGCGGCGTCGACCTTGCCGGCGTCGAACGCGGCGGCGCGCGCGGCGGAATTGCCGAGGATGTCGATTTGGTATTCGCTCTCGCGCACGCCGTTTTGCAGCATGATCTTGTTGCGCACGAGATCGTAGTTGGAATCGACGGGATCGGCGGCGAACAATTTTCCGCGCAAGTCCGTCAGCGATTTGAATTGCGGCCTGGCGACGAGTTGCACGTCGAGGCCTTCTTCGGGTTGCAGGAAGATGAGGAAATCGACGTTGTCCTGCGTCGTGCGCGCCAGCATCGTGTCGGCGGATGAGAGCGTGATCGGCCAGCGCCCTTCGGCAAGGCCCTGATTGTGCTCGGGCGCGAGGCGCACAAGGTGAAAATCGACGGCGAGATTTTCCCGCGCGAAATAGCCCTTGAGCCGCGCCACGAGAAAAGCGGGCGTCTGGTAATAGCCGGTGACGACGAGCCTGGCGTTCTGCGCGAGCGCGGGCGCGAAGGGCGCGAACGCGGCCATGCTTGTGGCGCCTGCGGTTTTTAGCACGGCGCGCCGGCTCGGACTGCTTTGCTGACGCGTCATGGCGTGGTCCATTATTTCCCGAGATGCTTGTCGAAAAAGCGCGCGATTTCCTCGAAGGCTTCCTTCGATTCCGGCGCCGAGGCGTCGCGCGTGTAATTGGAGTGGGACTGGCCTTCGAACACTTGCAATTGCGCTTCCACGCCCGCTTGCCTGAGCTTGCGGTGCACGAGCACCGTGCTGCTCAGCAGAATGTCCCGCGTGCCCGTCGTCAGAATCGCCGGCGGAAAACCGTTCATGTCGCCAAACAGCGGCGACAGCATGGGGTCCCTGAGGTCATGGCCATTGGCGTAGAGCGCGGCGCGCGCGTCGCAACTTCCCTTGCCCGCGACGAGGACGTTGTCGATCATGGCGTTGGTGGCAAAACTGTCGCCGGAATTGGTGAGGTCGGACATGGGCGTCCCCGGCGCGATCGCGCCCGGCAGCGGTATGTTGTCTTGCTTTGCCCGAAGGACCATGGACAGCGTCAAGGCGCCCCCGGCGGAGGAGCCGAAGACGGCCATATTTTTCGCAGGCGCCATTTTCAACGCGGCTTTCCAGACCTTCATCGTGTCGTCGAGCGCGGCGGGGTAGGGGTGGTCCGGCGGCGTGCGGTAATCGACGGAAATCACCTTGTAATGGCCAAAGCCCGCCATGAAGATCGCTTCGCTCGTGCCGGCTTCGCCGGGATTGTTGACGTAGCAACCACCGTGCACGTGAACGAGCAGCCGATTGCGGTTTTCCGGCGCGATGGTTTCCGGCGTGATCATGAACGCCTTCACGCCGTCTATGGTCACGGGTTCTGATTTGACCTTCAGCTTTTCGCGCAGCGCCGGCAGTCCTTGCACGGCCGCCGCCGCGCCCGCCGCCGCCATCGCCTTCCATTCCTCGTTGGTTTTCCCAAGAACGTTCCACGCCGGGTTGATCGGCGCGGCGATGATTTTTTGCATCTGCGGGCTGACCTGGGTCGGCGTCGGCAACGGCCGCGCCGGGGCTTCGCGCGTTTGCGCGGCGGCGTCGTGCGCGGCAAGGCCGACCGCGACGGCGCCTGCGGCAAGTTCATGCGTCAGCGTGGATGCGTAGTTGCGAATGAAGCGCGCGCGCGTGTTCATGGAATTCGACTCCCCGGGGGCCGCGGCGCATTAAACCGCCGCGTAAAGTTCCCGCATCATCGCTACATCCGCCTGCGTCGGCAAGCCCGCCTCGTTGCCCAGATGCTGGATCTTGAAAGCGGACGCGCCGCGCGCGAATTCGAAATGGTCGCGCCACGGCGCCTTCGGGCGCTCCAGATATGAGGCGACATAGGCGCCGTGAAAGACATCGCCGGCGCCGGATGTATCGACAATGCGCGTCGTGGGGACGCGCAGGGCCGGGAGCCGGCTGACCTCGCCTGTCTCGTCGTACCAGATCATGCCGCGCTCGCCTTGCGTGACGCCGCCGATCTTGCAGCCGCGCGATTTGAGATATTCAAGCATGCCCTTTTCATCGAGGTTCATCTGTTCGCAAAGCCTTTCGGCGACAATGGCGACGTCGATAAATTGCAGGAGGTCGCGCGTGTTGGAACGCAGGCCGCCGCCGTCGAGAGAGGTGAGCGTGCCCGCCTCCCGGCAGAGGCGCGCGTAATGAATGGCGGCGTCGCTTTGGTGGCCGTCAAGATGCAACGCCTTGCAGCCCGCGATGTTCAACGCGGGATAGGGATGCAGATAATCGTCGTCGCGCGCGCGCAGGATGGCGCGTTTGCCCTCGCGCGGCAGAATGAAGGACAGCGACGAGCGGTTCACTTTGCGCGGATGCACGGGGATTTGATATTTCGCGGCCATGTCGAGAAACATGCGGGCCAGCCAGTCGTCGGCGAGCGAGGTCAGCAAATCCGGTATGAAGCCCAGCCGGGCGCAGGCGAAAGCCGCCGTCACCGCGTTGCCGCCGAAGGAGACCGCGTAATCCTGCGCCACGGCCTTGTCGTCGCCGCCTGGCATTTCGTCGGCGATCAAGGTTACATCGATATAGGTCTGGCCGATGAACAGGGCTTGCATGGCGGCTCCGCTCGGTGATTGGGCTCCCGCAGGTCATGGGGCTCTCGCAGGTCCCGGCGCCCGCCCCAGAGCAACGCCTTCAGCGCGGCGGCGGCGTCAATTGTGCGCCGCCCGATGCGATGTTCTTCGCCAAGTGTTGCCGGCAAGCCGCCGCGTTTGATCGCGATGTCGCGCTTTTCATGGGTCCAGCGTGACGCCGGAGGTCGCGACAAGGTCGCGGGCCTTCGCGTTGTCGCCGGCGAGAAACGCCTTGAA
Organism: Hyphomicrobiales bacterium; assembly: GCA_025363375.1. GTDB lineage: Bacteria > Pseudomonadota > Alphaproteobacteria > Rhizobiales > Beijerinckiaceae > Terripilifer. Next base: position 3,727 of record JANYDZ010000637.1, on the reverse strand, counting down.
TTCCTCGGGAGTGTTGGTGACGGCGGTCATTCCGGACGCGGTGATGAATCGATCCGCAAACGCTTTTTGCGCGACGATGGCGCGCAGTTCCGTGTTGACCTTGTCGATGAACGGTTTCGGCGTGCCCGCCGGCGCGAACATGCCGAACCATGTGACGAAGCCGACCGGCGGCATGCCGAGTTCTGGAATCGTCGGCAGATCGGGAAGCACATCGAGGCGCTTGTCGCCCATGATCATGACGCCTTTGGCCCGGCCGTTGCGAATTTTGTCGATGATCATGGGTATGGCGACCGGCATCATCACCTGGATTTCGCCGCCGTCGAACGCGACGAGCGCCGGCGCGAATCCGGCGAAGGGAACGTGCGTCATCTGCGCGCCGGTTTTCTTGTTCAGCCATTCGGCCATGAGGTGGGTTTCGCCGCCGACGCCGAAGGAGCCGTAATTGGCTTTCGCCGGGTTTTTTTTCGACCATTCGACGAATTCGCCGAGGGTTTTCGCGGGCACTTCGTTGCGCAGCATGAACACCGCGGCGGCCGAGGCGATGTTGGTGATGGGCGCCAGGTCGCTCGGCGCGTAACGCAGGTCCTTGTAGAGATGAGGGTTGATGGAGAGCGTCGTCGAGGCGAGCAGGCAGATCGTGTAGCCGTCGGGTTCCGCCGCCTTGCAGGTCTGCGCGCCGATGCTGGTGTTGGCGCCGGGTTTCGACTCCACGATAAACATCTGTCCCGTGCGTTCGCGAAAGCCTTCGCCCAGCGCGCGCGCCAGCGCATCGACGGGACCGCCGGCGGGGTATGGGACGATGATTTTGATGGGACGATTGGGATAGGTTTGCGCGGCGGCGGGAAGCATTGCGTAGAAGGCGAATGCGAGAACGCCGCATGCCCGCGCCGCGAATCGGCTGGCATGGGTGGCGCGGGCGCATGTGCGGTCCAACGGCCGATGCATTTTGACCTCCCTTTTGTCTGACGGTCCTGGATGCGCCAGATTGGCCGTGATTGCCGGTTCGCGCAAGGAGCCGGCTCTTTAACGGATGACCTTCACCTCGACATCCCGCTTCAACTCGCCCCCGCGCGCTCGCCAGGCGCAAGTCTGGCGCGCTGTCGTTGTTTGCGCAAGGCGGCGACCTCGCGGGCCTGCGCCTGGTCAAAGGCGATCATGTCAAAACCGGGCCGCGCCAGCTTTCGACAGGCGGCCCCTAGACCGAGAAGCTCGTCCCGCAGCCACAGGACGCGGTGGCGTTCGGATTTACAATTTTAAATGATTGACCAATCAGGTCGTCGGCAAAATCGATCCTGGAGCCGCGCAAAAAATCAAGTGAAACGGGATCGATGAGCACAATTGCGCCGTCGCGCTCGATGACGAGGTCGTCGTCGGCGCGGGACTGGGAAATATCGAACGCATATTGAAACCCGGAACAACCGCCGCCGTTGACGGCCACGCGCAGCACGGAGCCCGCGGGTTCCTTGGCCAGAACCTGCGCGATGCGGCGGGCGGCGCGGTCGGTCACACTGACCGGCAATTCAGCGACGTTTGTCATTTTGCCTCGGAAGCTGAGCGGCGGGCTTGCCTCGACTCCGGCCTCAATATAAGCCCGCGACCGCCGCTGTTCAATGCGCGGTCGACGATGCGAGGGCAAACGCGTGCAGCCGATCGCTTATCTCAACCGGGCCGCCTTCGCCGCCGACCCCGGCGCCAGCCGCGGCCGGCTGGTTCGCGAGCCGGAATCTCCCACGCGCACAGAGTTTCAACGGGACCGCGACAGGATCATCCATTCGGCGGCGTTCCGCAGACTGGCGCACAAAACCCAGGTTTTCGTGCCGCACGAGGGCGACCATTACCGCACGCGGCTGACGCATACCATCGAGGTGGGGCAGATCGCGCGCGCGCTGTCGCGTTCGCTGGGGCTCGACGAGGATCTGGCGGAATCGCTGGCCCTCGCGCACGATCTTGGCCACACGCCGTTTGGCCACACGGGCGAGGACGTGCTGGAGGAGTTGATGGCGCCGTTCGGCGGCTTCGACCACAATGCGCAGGCTTTACGCATTGTGACGCGGCTGGAGCGTCGCTATGCGGGGTTTGACGGGCTCAATCTGGCCTGGGAGACGCTGGAGGGGCTGGTCAAGCACAACGGCCCCTTGCTGACGGGCGAGGGAAAACCGGCGCCGAAATATGCGGCGCGCGGCGTTCCCGGCGCGATTCTTGAGTTTGACGCGCGGTTTCCCCTGGGTCTGGCGAGTTTCGCCAGCGCCGAGGCGCAAACCGCCGCGATCGCCGACGACATCGCTTACAACGCGCACGATATCGACGATGGATTGCGCGCGGGATTGTTCAGCATCGACGATTTGCGCGAGGTCGCGTTTGTCGGCGACATCGTGCGCGAGATCGACCGCGTCTATCCGGGGCTGGAAAGCGCGCGATTTATCAATGAAATCATACGCCGGGTGATTACCCGCTTTGTCGAGGATGTCATCGGCGAAAGCGCGCGCAGGCTGGCGCAGGCCGCGCCGGCCAGCGCCGCGCAGGTGCGGGCGCTGCCGCGCGCGGTGATCGCGTTTTCGCCGGCGCTGCAGGCGGCGGACAAGGCGGTCAAAGCCTATCTTTTCGCGCATATGTACCGGCATCCCCGCGTGATGGCGATCCGCGGCGAGGCGGCGGACGTCCTGCGGCGGTTGACCCTGCATCTGCTTGAAAATCCAGCGGAAATGCCGGGCGATTGGGGGCAGGCGGCAAGCCGGATGGAACGCGCCGGCGGCGACGACGCGCGGCGGGGAAGGCTGGTTTGCGATTATATCGCGGGGATGACGGATCGGTTCGCTCTGGGCGAGCACCGGCGGATTTTCGGAAGCGCGCCGGAGTTACGTTGAAAGGGCGATTGCTTCGGTCAGGTTGACCAAGGGATGCCTATAAAATATTTTAGCTACCCGAGCAGCCAAAATTAAAGTCTGCCGTCTACGGCCATCTGTGCTGAAATTTGAGCATTGTGCAATTCCCATGCTCCGGGAAGCCGATCCCTCGCGCGCCGACGTCTTCGCGCGCCGAAGTCTTTTGGCTTGCAAGACTGCGTATTCTCAAGAGTCAGCGCCACTTGCAAACCCGGGCGGATCAGAAACCCCGGATGAACGGGAGGCGGGGGACGGGGCCTGCCGGCTCCGTCCCGATTTGACCGCGCAAGAAGCCGCTGAAGGCGGCGCTTGCGAAACACGCGCCTGGTTGTCCCCGTCGCCTTAATGGTAAGCGGCGACGCCGGCCTTGGCGACGACCTCGTCCTGCGAGCCTGAACCGCCCGAAACCCCGATGGCGCCGACGATCTGGCCATTGTCCAGGATCGGAATGCCGCCGCGCGAGCCGATGACGCCGTCAAGGGTGATCATGTAGTTCAGGCCGTTCTGGATGCCGGCTTCGAAAACCTTGGTCTCGCGACGGAATTCCACGGCGGCGCGCGCCTTGTGCTGGGAAATCTGCACCGAGGCGATCTGCGCGCCGGTCTCGCGCACGAAGGCGACGAGATTGCCGCCGGAATCGACCACCGAAATGTTCATCTTCCAGCCGCGCCGCTTCGATTCGGCGCTCGCCGCGACGACCAGCCCCAGGGCTTTTTCCGCGCTGATCGGCGGACCGTAAGGCAGGTCGAACGGCATTTTCTCGGGGATGGCGTCGAGCGGATTGGGCGCGGCGGGTTGTTGCGCGAGGGCGCCGCTCGCGGCCATCGCGAGCGCGGCGGCGAGAC
>JANYDZ010000629.1 GCA_025363375.1 Hyphomicrobiales bacterium | reverse complement strand
GCCAGCCCGCCGCGTGAAAATCAATCCTCCACCTTCGGCGGCTCAAATCCCCGGTACTCGCGATCCGACAGGGATTGCAACGCCGGCATGACCTCTTTGGCGAACAGCCGGATATTCTTTTCCGAGAAATGCGCCGGCATGGTGCCGAAGGTCAGCATGACCACGAGTTCGTGAAAGCCCATGTCGCGATGGGCCTCGATGAATTTTCGGCGCACAGTGTCGGGCGAGCCGACGACGATAATGCCGCGTTCGATCAGAGTCTCGATCTTTACCCCGCCGGTGTTCGCCTTCTTGTGAAGCAGAACCTGTTGCAGGGATCGCGGGCTCATATAGCCGGGCGGAAAGAACATGAGTTCGCTCGCCTTGGGCAAAAACACATTGAACAGCGCTTCGATATGCGGACGCGCTTCGTCGACGGCCTGCCGATCGGTCTCGGCGACATAACAAGGCGCGCCCCAGCCGATGCGGTCCGACGCGGCCTCGTAGCCGTATTTGCGCCGCGCCGTGGCGCGGTAGAGATCGAGATAACGCTGAACCGACAGGCGCGGCGAATAATTCTGCAGATAAACGTATTTGCGATCGGGATGGGCCGCCCATTCGATGGTTTCCAGACTGCCGGAAGACGGGCACCAGATCGGCGGATGCGGCTGCTGGAACGGGCGCGGCCACAGGTTCACGTATTCCATGTGATAATGCTTGCCCTCGAAGGCGAAAGGTCCGGGCTGGGTCCACGCTTTCACCACGAGGTCGGCGGCTTCATGATGGCGTTCCAGCGAATGCACGGGATTGGAGCCAAAGGAAAAATATTCCGCGCCGACGCCGCGCACGAAGCCGGAGATCAACCGCCCGCCGGTGATGACGTCGATCATCGCGTGTTCTTCGGCGAGCGACAACGGATTGTCGCGCAGGCAGAAGGCGTTGCCGAGAATGGCGATGCGGCAGTTTTTCGCGCGGCGCGCCAGCGCGGAAGCCGTGACCACGGGCGAGGGCATCAATCCATAGGCGGTCTGGTGGTGTTCGTTGACGGCGATTGCGTCGAAGCCGAGTTCGTCCGCGAGCTCAAGCTCGTCGAGATAGCGGTTGTAGAGCGCGTGGCCCTTCTCTGGATCGAAATAGGTGTTGGGCAAGACTACCCAGGCGCTTTTGTAAAGATCCTTTACGCCTAGATCGAGGTCGGCGTAGGTCATGAGGTTGAAGCTGGTGATTTTCAAAGCCGGCTCCAGCGTTCAGCCGCGCAAAAAATCCAGCACGAGTTGTCCCGTTTCGGCGCGGCGCTCCACATGCGGGAGATGGCCGCAACGGGCAATTGTCTTGAGGCTCGACCCGGGAATGAATTTCGCGAATTCCGGTCCATAGACGGGCGGAATGATACGGTCGGCGTCGCCCCACACAATCAGCGCGGGCGCCCTGACGCGGTGCAGCCAGCGCGACAGGCGGGGATTGTAAAGCCGGGGGCTCCAGCCGAAGCGCGCGCTGGCGAGGCGGTTGAGAATCGCCTGCTCCTGATGCTTTGACGCAAGCGCGCGTTGCGCGGCCGCTTCGCCAAGCGCCGCGTCCGCGTAGGCCAGTCTGGCCTGCTGATCGGGATCGATCATGTAGATGTCCGCTTTGGGCGCGCCCTTCACGTGAATGCCGGCGGGAGCCAGCAAGGCGAGCGAGCGAATTTTCTCGCACGAGCGGATCGCCATTTCGAGCGCCGCCCAGCCGCCGAGCGAGTGGCCGACAAGGCGCACGTCGCTGAGCTTCAGGGCGTCGACGAGGTCGAGATAGAAATACGAAACATCCGAGACATCGTCGATCCATTCAGGGCACGGCGAGGCGCCGAAACCCGGCAGGTCCGGCACGATGACATCGTAATGTTGCGCGAGGTCGTCGAGGAAGGCCGGCCATTCGGCGAGGCCGTCGGCGCCGTGCAGAAAGATCAGCGGTTCTCCGGCGCCTGCGCGCTTCAGCGCCACCGCGGCGCCGTTCACCTTGATGGACTGCGCGACGAAAGGCATGAGCGGTTCCTGATCGATGACGGGCCCGACGGCGGCGCGGGGGCCCGTGATTGCGGGTTTCAACTAACCGATTATCACGCGCCATGTCCATCGAGCCCCCGCCAATGCGGCGCTCCCAATGCGGCGCTCCCTTGCGCGCCGCGCGGGCGACGGCGACAATGGGCGCGCGCCGGACCATCAACAGGCGCTGTCGGGGACAGGAATGCTCGAAGGCATACGCGTGATCGAACTCGGCAATTTCATTACGGGGCCGCTGGCGGCGATGATGCTCGGCGATCTCGGCGCGGAGGTCATCAAGGTGGAGCGGCCCGAAGGCGATCCGTTTCGCAGGGCCTTCGGAGGCGATTACGGTCCGGCTTTCACAGCCTATAACCGCAACAAGAAAAGCGTCGTGCTCGACACGTCGAAACCGGACGACAAAGCGGCGCTGGCCGCGCTCGTCGCCTCCGCCGACGCGCTCATCGACAACTTTCGTCCCGCCGCGCTGGAAAAGCTGGGACACGGCGAGCCGGCGCTCGGCGCGCAACATCCACGCCTCATTCACTGCTCGATCACCGGCTTCGGCAACAAGGGGCCCTATCAAAACCGCCCGGCGTTCGACGGCGTGGGGCAGGCGATATCCGGCATTGCGAGCTTCCTCGTCGATCCGCAGCGTCCCGAGGCGTTCGGCCCGACCATCGCCGACAACGCCACCGGCATGTACGCCGCCTACGCGGTGCTGGGCGCTTTGGTGGAGCGCGCGCGCACCGGCAAGGGGCGGCGCCTGGAAGTGAACATGCTGGAATCCTCCATGGCCTTCATTCAGGACGGTTTCACCGCCTACACCGCCTCCGGCATCATGGGCGGGCGCCTCACGCGCATCGCGCGCTCGCAGGCCTTCACCTTTCGCTGCGCCGACGGCAAGCTGCTGGGCGCGCATCTGTCGACGGGCGACAAGTTCTGGGGCGGGTTGGCGAGGGCGGCGGGCGCCGCGGAGCTCATCGCCGATCCGCGTTTTCTGACGCATCAGGACCGCGTGGCGAATTACGAGGCCTTGCGCGAAATTCTCCGCTCGAAGTTTTTGGGCAAACCGCGCGCCGAATGGCTGGCGATCCTCGAAGCCCGCGATGTTCCCGCGGCGCCTGTCCACAACGTGGCGGACGCGCTGGAAGATCCGCAGGTCGCGGCCCTGGGCTGCGTTCTCGAAATGAACCATCCCGTGCGCGGCAAGGTGCGCGGCATCGATTGTCCGGTGCTTGTCGATGGCGAGCGGCCCGTGACAAATCCGCTGCCGCCGCCCGATCTTGGAGAGCACACGGACGCGGTGCTGGCCGGGTTGGGAATTTTTCGCGCGAAGGCGTGAATCCTCAAGCGTTCACGCCACGATGACGCCAAGTTTGGCCAGATGCGCCAGCACCGAGGGCGTGCGCGCCTCGGCCTCGTCGAACGACACGCGCATTTTTTCAGCCATGGCGCGCGCCAGATCGTCAAGCGTGCGCGTGCCGTCCAGCAATAGAAGAAACGCAACGATGCCTGCATCGCCGAGCTTCGCCGCGCCGCCCTTGATCGAGGCGACGTTCATCTCGCCCGTCGCCGCCTGGGCGCGGGCCAGCGCGCTGGCGAGAGGCCGCGGCCCAGGCTGCGACGTGCAGGCGAGCGGGCGCGTGCGCAGCGTGAGGGCGCCGGAAACAAGCGCGTCCAGAAAATGTTCCGACAATTCGTGTTCGCGCGCGTATTTGCCCAGATCAAGCGCGCCTGGATAGGCTTCGCCCAGGGATTTGAGAAGCGCGACGACGTAAGGGTTGCCGGTTTTGATTTCCTCCTCGCTCGGCGTGCGAAACGTGGCGATTTCCGGCTTTTGGGCGTCCGGCTCGTCCTGTGTAAGGTCGGCGTCGGCGAACAATCCGACGAGGCGCGCGGGATCGAAGCGGCGGTCGCCAACCTTGCCCGCCCTGACCAGAATGCTGCGGCGGAACCGGCGCATCATGGTGAAATCCAACATCTGTTCGAATTTCACCCAATCGCCGTCCGTCCAGCCCCTGGCGCTCTCGACGCGCGGTCCAGGAAACAGCGCCTCGGCCATCAGGCTGACATGGGAATCGCCGAGATAGTCGAGGCCGTTGGCGCGCGCCAGAGCGACGACGTCGCCGAGCATCTGCGGCTCGAAACATTCGCCAAGCTCGTCGTGGTAAAGCACGTACGGGTCGCGTTTGAGCGCCGCGGCCGCTTCCATTTTCATCGCGGCGGCGTAGGGATCGCCCTCGTTCCAGCCGTCGATCTGATAGGCAAGCAACGCGCGGCCGCGCTCGAGCTTTTTGACGGGATCCTCTATTCCCTTGGTCACGCTCAGCAACATGTCGCGCAAGCCCTCGCGCAAACGGCAGCCGGGGAAAACATTGTAGCTGAACACGGCGACGCCGTTTTCGGACAGCATTTCGCCGCTCAGCCGCATCATGCGTTCGCGCACCGCGCCCGGCACCCAGGCGTAGACGCCGTGCGCGATGATATAGTCGTAGGGTCCCTTGGGAATGCCGGCGTCGAGAATATTGCAGGTCTCGAAGCGGACGTTGCTCAGGCCCGCGGAAGCCGCGACGTTGTTGGCGATGGCGATGGCGCTTGGCGCGAGGTCGATGCCCACGAACCGGCTCTCGGGCGCGGCCAGCGCCATGCTCATCAAATTGGCGCCGGATCCGCAGCCAATCTCAAGCACGCGGTAGTTCTCGCGCGGAATCGCGGTGTGTCCGCAGAGCGCGGCGACGGCGCCGATCACGGATGGATGCATGTCGATATGGCAGACGCTTGGATAGGCCACGCGGTCGTAGGAGGTGCTTGTCGCATCGTTCATGGGCGCTGTCTCCAAACTGTGTCGCGGCACGCTGACGCCCGGCAACATGACCGGCAATTAAGCGAGGGTAAAGACGGGCGATGTGCGCTTGCGCACCACGCCGTCGAAAGGGCATCATGGCGGGAACGCTTTTGGAGGTTTCCGGGCATGCATTTCGGCGTTTTCGACCATCTCGACAGAAATGAACTCGCGTTGCGCGATTTTTTCGAATCGCGGCTCAAGATCATTGAAGCCTACGACCGCAACGGCTTTTACAGCTACCACATCGCCGAACATCATTCGACGCCGCTCGGCATGGCGCCTTCGCCGACCGTGTTCATGTCCGCCATCGCGCAACGCACGGAGCGATTGCGCTTCGGGCCGCTGGTTTTCGCGATGCCCTTCTACTCGCCGCTGCGGCTGATCGAGGAGATCGCCATGATCGACCAGATGAGCGGGGGGCGCGTCGACATGGGATTTGGGCGCGGCGCCTCGCCCATCGAGATGAATTATCACGGCATCGATTTTGAAAAGTCCGAGGCCATGTACCGCGAAGGGCTTGAAGTCGTCGTCAAGGGCTTGACGCAAAAGAAGCTCACGCACCACGGCGAGCACTACAATTACGAAGACGTGCCGATTGAAATCGAGCCGTTCCAGAAACCGCATCCGCCGATCTGGTACGGCGCGTCGTCGCCCGAAAGCGCCGCGCGCGCGGCGGCGCGCGGGCAGAACATCGTCAACCTCGACGTTCCCGAACGCGCCGCGGCGGTGATTTCCGCTTATCGCGAAGCGTGGACCAGCCTGCACGGCGCGGCGCCGCCGCCGAAGCTCGGCGTCGGACGTTTCATCGTGGTCGCGCAGAGCGATGAAGCCGCGCTTGAGGCGGCGCGCCGCGCCTATCCCAAATGGCACCGCAGCTTTTCGTGGCTCTATCACATTCACGGGCGCTCGCCGATGCGCGGCGAACGCGCGAAGGATTTCGATTCGCTGCGCGATGTCGAGCAAAAGGGCATCGCCGGATCGCCGAAAACGGTGATCGACTATCTGTCGAAACAGATGCGGGAAACCGGTTCGAACTACCTCGTGGGGCAATTCGCCTTTGGCGATCTCACCGAAAAGGAAGTGTTGACGTCGATCGATCTGTTCGGCAAGCACGTTATGCCCGCGTTGCGAAATTTGTGACGCGGCTTGTCGCGGCGCGGCTTGCGCGCCTTCAGGGACTTGCGCGCCTTCAGGGATTCGCGCGCCTTCAGGGAGAAGCCAGCCATGCCATCGATCAACCGCCGGGCGCTTGTCGCGGGACTTGCGGCCGCCGCCGGCGGCGCGCGCGCCCAGACGGGCGAGGCGTTTTTCAGAGGCAAGCAGATTTCGCTGCTGGTGTTTTCCGGCGCGGGCTCGGCCTACGATGTCTACGCGCGTTTGCTGTCGCGCCATCTCGGCGCCAACATCCCCGGCAAGCCCAATGTGATCGTGCAATATATGCAGGGCGCCGGCGGCTTGAAGCTTGTCGACTACATCAACCGCATCGCGCCGAGGGACGGGACTTCCATCGGCATGATCGGGCGCGGCCTCGCCTTCGAGCCGATCCTCGGCAGGAACGAGGTGAACTTCGATCCGTTGAAGCTCAACTGGCTGGGCAGCATGAACCGCGAGGTTACGGTCGCGCTGTCGTGGAAGACTTCGAAGGTGAAGACCTTCGAGGATCTGACGAAGATGGAGTTGCTGGTGCCGGGCACGGGCGCCGGCGCGGATTCGGAAATCATGCCGCGCGCCTTCAACAATCTCGCGGGCACGAAGTTCAAGATCATTTCCGGCTATCGCGAAACCACCGAAGCCTCGCTGCAACTGGAGACCGGCGAGCTCGAGGGCATCGCCTATTGGTCGTGGAGTTCGATCCTCGCCGCGCATCCGGACTGGCTGCGCGAACGCAAGATCAACCTGTTGTTTCAGACCGGACATAAAGATCTGCCCGGCGCGCCGGGTCCCATACCCGGCATCCAGGATTTTGTCGTCGATCAAACGGACAGAAGGGCGCTCGATTTTCTGCTGGCGCGCGAGCCGCTCGGGCGCCCGCTTGTCGCCCCCCCGGGCCTGTCGGCGGAACGCGTGCGCATGTTGCGCGACAGTTTCGACGCGACGTTGCGCGATCCAGCCTTCCTGGCGGACGCCGCGCGCGGCAATATCGAGGTCAATCCGGTTTCGGGCGGCGAAGTCGATTCCATCCTGAAGGATGCCGCCAACGCGCCGCAGGAGGTGATTGACCGCGTCAAGAAAATTCTGGACAGGTAACGCACACGTCTTCCCGACACACGGTTACACCATGCAATTTGGACTCTACGCCCCCATCCCCATGGCCACGGTCGGCTCGCCCGAAGTGGCGCAAGCCGCGAGCGACGCCTTGCGGCCGCTGCCGGCGGGCGTTCGCGACGCGCAATTCGAGCACGGCGATTGCCTGCTCGCCGCCGCCGACAAGGCGGGCTTCGAACTCTGCCTCTTCGCCGAGAGGCATCTGGGGCAGGACCTCGCGGCCTGGGTGATGGCCTGCGCCATCGCCTCGCGGCTCGATCACATTCGCGCGCTGGTCGCCGTGCACCCGGGGCTGCTCGATCCCGTCATGATCGCCAAGCTCGCGGCCTCGCTTGACCGTGTCTGCAAGGGGCGCATGGCCATCAATATCGTCAACGGCTGGTTCGACGAGGAGTTCCGCATGTTTGGAGGGCGGGTGCTGGAGGGCGAGCCGCGCTACCAGCGCACGGCGGAATTCATCGCGATCCTGCGCGGCCTGTGGGCCAACGAAACATTTTCGTTCGCGGGCGCCCATTACAACGTCGACACCGGGCGCCTGCTGCTGAAGCCGGCGTCGCCGACGCCGCCGGAGATTTACTCCGTCAGCCGCGGCGGCCGCGGCCGCGACTTCATCGCGGAACATTGCGAATGGTGGTTCATAGATTATCCCAAAACCGCCGAAACAACCGACGATGTTTTGCGCGGCATCGAGGCGGCCGTCGCCGACATGGACGCGCGCGCGGCGCGGTTTGGCCGCAAGGCGCGTTACGCGCTCAATCCGTTTGTCGCCATGGGCGAGAGCGCGGAGGCCGCGCTTAATGCCATGATCGAACGCGTGCTGAGCGTGGAGCCGGATCCCGACCCGCGCAAGATCGAGCAGCGCATGATGCCGGCGACGAAAGCCGGCTGCGTGGGAACGCCCGCGCAGGTGCTGGCGCAAATGCGGCGCTTCGAATCGCTGGGCATTGAACTCATCCTGTGCAAGTTCATTCCGACCATCGAGAACGCGCGGCAGATCGGGCGCGAACTGATCGCGCCGACGCGGCGCGCGCTCACGTAAACGTAAACGCCGCTCCGCTCACCACGGCAAGCGCCGTGTTGTGAAACGTGATCGTCTCGCCCTGATCGGCGAAGACGACATCGGCGCCGGACTGCCTCATGTGACCCGCCGCCGCCGCCGCGTTGGAATAGCCAAAGCCGGTGAGGTTCAGAATGTCCCACGATTCAAAACCGTAGATGTGGTCGGAGCCCACGGCGCCCGCGTCGAACTGGTAGGTGTCCGCGCCGCGCCCGCCCACGAGCGTGTCGTCGCCCGCGCCGCCGTTGAGCGTGTCGGCCCAGTCGCCCATGCCTTTTCGCATGAAGTCTTGCATGGCCGCGTCCGAGCCGTTGATATGCTCGACGCTTTCCGAGAGGCCGAGGACGATGCTTTCGCGCGTCTTGCCGGAGGCCAATTCGGCGGTCCAGTGCGCCAGGCCGGCGGCGTCGGCTCCGCGATGCAGCACGTTGTTGTAAAGCAACGTGACGAATTGCGTGTCGCTCAACGCGCCATAGACGCTCTGGAATTCGCTGGAGGCGACAAAGCCGGCGGCGACGCTCGCCAACGCCTGTCCGCCCGCGAGCGTATCGACCCAGGCTTCGAAGCCGGCGACGTCGGGCGCGCGGTTGAGGGTCGCGGCGTACATGCGGAACAGCTGGCCGTAGGCGGCGCTGTTTTGCACCGCCGTCGCAAAGCCGCGCGTGCCGGCGTCCATATTGCCCTGGTATTCCGCGCTTTCGGAAAAGCCGAGCACGACGCTCTCGCGCGTAGTCCTGGCGGCGAGCTGGGCGGTCCAGCCGGCGAGGCCGCCGGCGTCCGCCGCGCGATTGAGAACATTTTTGTACAGCAGGGCCACGAAAGCGTCGTTGCCGAGGGCGCCATAGGCGGCCTGGAACTCCCTGGAGGCGACGAAACCCGCGGCGACGCTCGCCAATGTCGCGCCTTTGCCCAGTTCTTTGGCCCAGCCGTCAAGGCCAGCCGCGTCCGGCTCGCGCGCGAGGGTCGCGCCATAGAGCCGATAGAGGGCTTTCTGATCGGCTGTGAGTTCGAGTTCGTCGCCGCCGGAGAGGAAATCGTTGCCGGCGTCGCCAAAGATATTGTCGCGGCCTTTGCTGCCGATGACCCGGTCATCCCCGCCAAGCGCGTGCCAGGTCTGGTTGGGCGTGGTCAGTCTGACATTGTCCGCGCCTTCCGTGAATATGACGGCGATGTCGTCGTTGACGATTGTGCCGACGCCCCTGGCCTTGTCGATCACGGCGCCGTTGGTGGGGGCGCTGAGGTTGACGAAGAAGGTTTCGTCGCTTTCAACCAATGTATCGCCGTTGACGGAGACGGCGATCGTTTGCGAATTGACGCCGGCCGCGAAGGACAACGCGCCGGTGTTCGCGGCGTAGTCGCTTCCCGCTGTCGCCGTGCCGTTCGCGGTGGCGTAGTTGACGGCGAACGCCGCCGTGCCGCCGGAGCGGGTGACTGTGAAGGTCGCCAGCTTTGCGCCGTTGTTGCCCTCTGTGATCGAAACATCGGAGATTGAAACGGAGCCCGGGGCGGCGGCGGTGTCGTCGTTCAGGATCGTGCCAAGGCCACGGCCTTTGGCGATCGCGACGCCGTTGGTGGGGGCGCCGAGATTGACAAAGAAGGTTTCGTTGTCCTCGACCAGCGTGTCGCCGTGAATGTTGACGGCGATTGTCTGTTCGAATTGTCCAATCGCGAATTCGATCGTTCCAGTGGCCGCGTCGTAGTCGGTCATGGAAGACGCCGTGCCGTTTTCCGTGGCGAAGCCAAGGGTGAACGCCGCGGCGCCGCCGACGCGGGTGACCTTGAAATTCGCGACTTTCGTCCCCGAATTGCCTTCGGCGACCGTGACGTCGGAAATGGAAACAGAACCCGCGCTGGTCAATTCGGCGGTGGTCAGCGACGCAAGCGCGTCCGGCGTGTTCGTTGTCGTGGTCATGTCGGCCCCCCAGGCGGACATCAAGCGTTCCGCAGGGGCACCATCGTTTCAGGCGAATGACTGTTGTGTTAAACCGAATGTCGAAACACAGGCGGTTTCAGGGCGTTGTTAACGCGTCGGCGCTTCGATCCCTCGAATTTGAATCGAATGTTTCCTTGCGCCGTCGGAACGGTTTCCCAGGACGTTCGCCCTACGCAAAGGTAAGCCCCGCCCCGGCCACAACCGCCAGCGCCGTGTTGTGAAACGTGATCGTCTCGCCCTGATCGGCGAAGATTGTATCGACGCCGACTTGCGCCATTTTGGCGGTCGCCGCCGCGGCGGCCGCGTAGCCGAAGCCCGTGAGGTTGAGACTGTCCCAGGCTTCGAAACCATAGACGTGGTCGCTTCCAGGCGCGCTTTTGTCGAAGCGGAACGTGTCGGCGCCGCGGCCGCCGACGAGCGAGTCGTCGCCCGCGCCGCCGGTCAGCGTATCAGCCCAGGCGGTCATGGTTCCCTGGATAAAGGCGCGCAGCGCGGCGACGGTGCCCGCCTGATATTCGTTGCTCTCGGAAAAGCCGATGACAACGCTTTCCCGCGTTGAGCCGCCGTTCAGAATGTTGACCCAGCCGTTGAGGCCGGCTGCGTCGGGCGCGCGTTTCAGCACGTTGCCGTACAGCAACGTCACAAAGGCCGTGTTGTTGAGCGCCCCGTAGGCGTTCTTGAATTCGGTTGAATTGACGAAGCCCGTGGTGATGCCGGCCAGCGTCTGCCCGCCCGCGAGAATGTCGGTCCAACCGCTGAAGCCGGCGGCGTCGGGCGCGCGGTTGAGGGTGGCGCCATAAAGACGGTAAATTTGACCGTAGATGGCGCCGTTGAGGTTCGCGGTGGAAAAGCCCCGCGTCGCGGGTTCCGTGGAGGCCTGATATTCGGCGCTTTCGGAAAAGCCGTTGACGACGCTCGCGCGCGACGCGCCGCCGTCGAGCAGGCTGACCCAGCCGTCGAGGCCCGCCGGATCGGGCGCGCGGTGGAGAACGTTGTTGTAGAGCTGCGCGACGAATTGCGCGCTGTTGAGCGCGCCATAGGCGGCGACAAACTCCGGCGAACCGATGAAGCCGTTGGTGATGGACGCCAACGCCGCGCCGCCCGCGAGTTGGCTGACCCAGCCGGCGAGGCCGGCAATGTCGGGTTCGCGCGCCAACGTCGCGCCATAGAGGCGATAAACGGTTTTCTGCGCCGCCGTCAGCGAGAGTTCATCGCCGCCGTAGAGCTTGTCCGCGCCAGCGTTGCCGCTCAACGCATTGGCGATGGCGTTGCCCTGGATCGTGTCGGCGCCGGAGCCGCCGAGGGCGTTGGCGATGTTGACGCCATAAGCGATGCTGAAGGCGCCGCTGCCGTTGTAGGCGTTCGCGAGATTGATCGGGAAGGCGAGCGGTTGCGTGATGGCGAGCGAGCTGCGCGAACCCGGCGTCAGGTCGATGGTGTTGGCGCCGGTCAGGGCGGTTGCGTCGATGGTGTCGTTGGGGCCGGCGTCGCTGATGGTCTGCAACACGGGAGCGTTGGGCAAAAAGGAGAAGGTCTTGTTGCCGGTCGAGGACGTGTTGGCGCCGTAGAGATATTGCAGCGCCGCGACATCGTAGAGGCCGTAGGTCGTCAGGTCGAGGCTGCCGGAAGTGTAGGAAAAGGACTGAGCCGTGCCCGTCACGATCGCCACGCTCGCCGGCGCGTAGGGCGTGTAGGACATGATCGAGTTGACGTAATTGTCGAGGTTTGTCGCCAGAATTGACGTGGCGTCTCCCGCGATATTGGTTTCGAAGGGATGTTTCAGGCCGAGCGCGTGGCCGATCTCGTGCAGCAAGGTTTGCCAGCTCTGTCCCCCGAGGTCGGCGGCGACAATGCTGCCGGGCGTAAAACCGCCGTTGACAATGGAGTTTGTGCCGGTGGTGAGCAGCACGTCGGCGACGGACAGGCCGGCGCCGCCGAACGAATAATAGGTGATGCCGGGAGGCGCGCCGACAGTGTTGAGATTGGCGTTGCCGAACCTGATGTTGGCGGCGGCGCTATTGGCGGCGACCTGCGTGAAGGTGATTTTCGTGAAGGAGGAAATCAGCGCCAGCGCCTGCTGGACAGCCGCCTGCTCCGTCGCCGTAAACGCCGTGTAGCCGCTAATAGCGGGATTGCCGGGGATGGCGGGCTGGCTGGTCGGGAAGCTGTAAGCGATCGTCACCGGGCTGCCGAGCGCGACGCCGGCCTGCCAGCGGACCTGGCTCTCCGAGCTCAGGAGATCGTAGATGTAGAAGGGCGGCGTGGCCATGACGAAGCGCTCCTGGATGATTCGATGCGGATCATGGGCGGGAATTTGACAAGATTATGTTACGCCGCGTCGGTGTGCTGTGCGTTTTGACACGTTTGGGCTGTCGTCCAGAGGTCGGCCGCATCCGTCGCGGCAAATTTATATTTGCAGGCGCTCGCCTGCAATAAGCTTCAGAAAACAAGATCCCCCGCCGTCAGGCTGGCGCGCCACGTGCGCTGCGCGGGATTGGACGGAACGGACGACCACCGCTTATTTCTTCTCCGGCTTCGGCGGGCTCTCTTTGGCTGGAAACGACTTCACATAGGCCGCAATCGCGTCGCGGTCGGAATCGTTCAGTTCGGCCATGTTTTTCACGACCTTGTTCATTTCGCCGCCGACGGAATCGCCGTCGGGCGTGTCGCCGGTTTTCAGCATGTAGGCGATGTCCTTCACCGACCAGTCGGCGATGCCGTCCTTGTGTTGCGTGATGTTGGGCACCCAGTCCTTGCCTTCGGCGTCGGGGCCGCCGGCGAATTTGTATTTGCCGATAATGCCGCCCATGAAATCGCGGGCCGAATGGCACTCGGCGCAATGGCCGAGGGATTCCACGAGATAGCGGCCGCGGTTCCACGCCGCGTCCTTGGAGGGGTCGGCGACGATGGGCGCGCGGTCGTGATTGAGCAGTTTCCACATGCCAAGGCCGCGGCGGATGTTGAAGGGAAAGCCCACCGTATGCGCCTTCGCCTTGCCGGCGACGGGCTCCAGCGCGCGCAGATAGAACATGAGATCGCGGATGTCCTCGATTTTCGCATGGGCATAGGTCGTGAAAGGGAAGGCGGGGAAATAATGCTCGCCCGACGGCGAGACGCCGGCCTGCATGGCGTTGACGAGATCCGCCACTTTCCATTTGCCGATGCCGTCCGCGGGATGCGGCGAGATGTTGGGCGCGAAGAACGAACCAAAGGGCGATTTCAGTTCGTAGCCGCCGCCGAGCTTCAATCGGTCTTCCTGTTCGGGCGTGGCGTGGCAGGAGGCGCAGCCGCCCGCGTTGAAAACGAGCTTGCCGCGCGCGGCGTCGCCGCCTTGTTCAAGGGATTCAGAGCCCGCCGCGACCACGGGAGAGGGCGCGCTGACAAACCAGCCAATGACGGCGCCGACAAGGCCAAGGCCGATGCAAAAGGCGATGAATTTGCGCATGCGCGTCTCCTGGAGGCTTCCCTGGGGCGGGCAAGGCCGGCGTCTGAATCTATCCCGTTTTGCGCCGCGATGAAATCATCCTTCGGGCGGCCGCAAAGACAAGACTCGACACGGGGATGGTTTGTTCCGGCGTCTGGCGGAAATTTGCAGGCGGGCGGTCAAAGCGCGCCGGCGCAAACAAAAGGACGGCCCGAAGGCCGCCCTTTCAAAACGCAACGCGTAAAGCTCAGGACTTCTTGGCGCGGTAGTTTTCGTGGCAGCCGCCGCAATTCTTGGTCACGTCGGAATAAGAAGACTTGAACGAGGCTTCGTCCTTGACCTTTGCGGCTGTGTCGGCGGCTTCCTTGCCCAGCTTTTCCCACCTGGCGACAAAATCGGCCCTGGTTTCCCAAATCTTCGGCAGGGCCGCCGTGTCGCCGCCCGTCCTCGCGTTGTCGGGGAAGAGGTTCGGCATGGCCTTGGCGGCTTCCTGCATGGCGGTGAGGGCGGCCTGCACTTTGGCGATGTCGAAGGGGGCCTCGCCTTTGGCGATCTTGGTGACTTCGCCCTGGGCGTCGCCAACTTTCTTCATTGTGGCCTTGCGGGTTGCGATCGGATCGCTCTGGGCGACAACCGAACCTATACCCAGCGCCAAAACGCCCACGGCCATAATCGAACGAATCATAATGTTTTCTCCTGAGAGCGGCTCAACCGCCGCGCGGGGCGCACCATAACGGAAAACTGTTTGCATGGGCGCAAGCCGTGGTTTCCCAAGGTCACATTTTTGTGAGCGGCGCGCGAGGAGGCTCCCTGTTGCAAACCGCTTGCGCCGCAGGCGCGCGCGACAATCTCCCCGACCTTGATGCGGGCGTTTTGGGGCAGGCGCTACGATTTCAACTTTTGACGGCGTCTTTCAAGCATCGCGCAAGCATCGCGCGCGGATGCTCCGCAGCACCGCCATCGGCGTCGCGGGCATGTCGATCCAGCCCCTTCCAAAAGCGCGGAAGAGCGCGTCCTCGATGGCGTTCATCACGGCGGGGGCGGCGCCGATGGTTCCGGCTTCGCCGGCGCCCTTGATGCCCAACGGGTTGGAGGTCGAGGGGATGTTGCGGGTTTCGAAATGGATGGCGGGCATGTTTTCCGCGCGGGGGAGGGCGTAGTCCATGAGAGAGGCGCTGAGGGGCTGGCCGTCGGGACTGAAGAGCGCGTGTTCGCCCAGCGCCTGACCTATGCCCTGCGCGACGCCGCCCTGCACCTGCCCTTGCAACAGGAGCGGATTGAGGGTGAAGCCAAAATCGTCGCAGACATTGTAACTGGTGATTTCGACCAGGCCGGTGTCGGGATCGATCTCGACCTCGCAGATATGGGTGCCATTGGGATAGGTGGGCGCGGGGGGATCGAAGGCGCCTTCGCCCCGGCGTTTTTTCGGCGTGGCGGCGGGCAGGCCGGCGATCTCGGCATAAGTCAGCTTTTTGTCCGTGCCGACGACGCGGATGCCGCCTTCGGCGCATTCGAGGTCGCTGGCCGCGACCTCAAGCGGCGCGGCGGCGAGTTCTTTCAGCTGGTTCGCCAGATTGGCGGAGGCGATGGCGAGCATGGCCGCGCCGACGGGAATGGAGCGCGAGCCGCCGGTGCCGCCTCCGGTCTTGACCCTGGCCGTGTCGCCCTGGACGAGGCGCACAAGGGCGGGCTCCACGTCGAGGGCCTGGCTGACGACCTGGGCATAGGCAGTGGCGTGGCCCTGGCCGTTGCTCTGGGTGCCAATGGTCACGCTGAAGCCGCCGTCATCGTCGAGCGTGACGGCGCCGGCTTCGCCCTCGCCCCATGCGGTGCATTCGATGTAGCTGGCGATTCCCGCGCCGCGCAATTTTTTACGCGGCGCGCCTTGTTTTGACTTGCGCGTGATGTTTGCCGAAATGGCGCGTCGCATGGCGGCTTCGAAATCGCCGACGTCGTAGACGCGGTCGGTGAGGGTTTTGTAGGGCATTTGGGCGGGTTTGATGAAATTTATGGCGCGGATGTCTGCTTGTGAAAGTTGCATTTCGCGCGCGCAT
>JANYDZ010000206.1 GCA_025363375.1 Hyphomicrobiales bacterium | reverse complement strand
GTCACGGACGGTTCAGTATCGCAGACACTGAATGAGCGCTCGTTCATATTCTTGGCGCGTAACACACAACGTGTCAACGCTTTCGTCGAACCGAGAGGCTGCATCGTTATGGGAGCCCCCGCCAGAAACTGCCGGGATCGCGCACCTGCTGCGACTATTCGCGCATGGACCAAATGGCGCCGCCGCAGCACTTCACGACCACGCAACTCTAATTCTCTTTCGCCGTTACAGCGATGGCATCCGGATCAAGACTCCGGCCATCGCTATCCCAACCCTGGAACGGATTCTGATGGCCGCGCTCGACTTGAGCGGCCGGAAGGAATTTCATTCGACAACCACGCGAGACTTGGCGAAGGCGAGCGGATTGAGCGCGGGGCGCTCTACAACGACGTCG
This sequence comes from Hyphomicrobiales bacterium, assembly GCA_025363375.1. GTDB lineage: Bacteria > Pseudomonadota > Alphaproteobacteria > Rhizobiales > Beijerinckiaceae > Terripilifer. The sequence continues at coordinate 1,626 of JANYDZ010000206.1, read as the reverse complement.
AAGGCAAGGAAACGCTGCCGCGGATGATTCTCTCCGCGGTCGCGCATGCCGTCGGCTTCGGCGTAGCCCCCTACGAGCCCGACGAAGTCGACAATCCCCGGCTGCGCCTGCGCGGACAACACGACGCAATCGAGAAGAGGGGGGTCTCGGGCTATCTCGATGGTCCGGGCCTTTTCCCGCCCAGGATGAAGTGAGGTTGATCATGTTTATAGATCTGGCTCCGGACTGGAGCGGGGCGAAGGCAAAAGAGGGAGGGCGCCTCCGGTGGTCGGCCAATTGGGTTGCAGGCCCAGATATCGGCAGCGACAATAATAGGGGCAGGGCTGTCGTCAACCCTCGCCTCGCCGTCGGCGTCACGGTGATATTGCCTGGCAACAGCCATGTTCCTCATACGCATCCCCATCCGGAAACTCATGTCGTGATGAGAGGCTCGGCCGTCGTCGATCAGGAGGGGCAGGCTGTGGAGCTAGGTCGCTTGGATGCGATCAAGTTTCCGCCCGAAACTTCGCACGCTTTGCGAAGCGCTGGCGATGAGCCTCTCTATCTGCTCTGGGTTCATGAGGATCTGGCTCGGTGGAGCAGGCCTGGTTGAAAGTGCCCATCTCTCTTGGCTAGCGCCACGGACCGGCCGACGTCCCGTCTCTAGGCGCCTTTCCGCGCGGCAAAAAAGGCGGCGATCGCCTGCTTCATCTCCGGCGTGCGTCCGGCGACGCCTTGCAGGTCGCGCTCGAGGTCGAGTTGGACGTCGATTGCAAAATCGGACGCCGCAGCGATCAGGCGCTTGGTGGCGGCGAGCGCGGCGGGGGCGCGCGAGGCCAAAGTTGCCGCGATTCTGTCGGCCTCCGCGCGCAGTTCCGCGTCTTCACATACGCGCCAGATCAGCCCCCAGCCGCGCGCTTCCTCTGCACTGACGCGATCGCCGAGCATCATCATCGGCGCCGCGCGAGCGCGGCCGATCAGGCGCGAGAGAAAAAGCGTGTTGCCCGCGTCGGGAACCAGCGCGATGCCGACGAAGGGCTCGTAGAAATAGGCCGAGCGCGCAGCGATCACGATATCGCCCGCGAGCGCGACGCCGACCGCGGCGCCCGCGCAGGGGCCGTTGACCTGACAAACAATCGGCAGTCGCGTGGCGCGCATTTCTCTGATCAAGGGATTGAAATGTCGCTCCAGCACGCGGTGGAGGTCGGGAGTTTCGTTCGGTTGGATCGTCGAAAGGTCGTAACCGGCGCCGAAGGCGCGGCCGGCGCCCGTGAGGATGATTGCGCGCGCGTCCGCCGCGGCGTCGGCCCAGCGAAGGGCGTCGAGCAGTTCGTCGGCGGTCTGGTCGCGGAAGGCGTTGAGGCGCGCCGGTCGCTCAATCGTGATGCGAACGACGCCTTTCTCGAGTTGGACGGAGATGTCTTCGTATTTGGACATGCAGGCCCCCTCAAAATCGGAATACGCCATATCCCGGCTCGCCAAGCGGCGCGTTGAGCGAGGCGGAGATCGCCACGCCGAGCGCGTTGCGCGTGTCGACGGGATCGATGATCCCATCATCCCACAATTCGGACGTCGAATAATAGGCCGAGAGCTGTTCCTGATAGGCGGCGAGCGTCTCCTCGCGCACGCGCTCGACGAGCGCGCGAT
>JANYDZ010000591.1 GCA_025363375.1 Hyphomicrobiales bacterium | reverse complement strand
GAAAAAATATCCCAATAGGCGGCCCGCACGTTGCTCGCCAGCCACATGGGCACCCGGTAGCGCCCCGCGCGCAGCACGCGGTCGAGCGCCCGGCACGCCACGTTGAGTTCGTCGCGCGACTGCGCCCTGGCGATCGCCTCGACGAGCGCGTCGACGACCGGATCGGCGACGCCGGACATGTTGCGCGAGCCCGGCGTTGCCGCGGCCCTGGATCCGAACACGTCGATCAACGATATGCCCGGCGTCAACGAGTTGGAAAGGTTGACGCTGGCGACGTCGAAATCGAAAGCGTCCGTGCGGCGTTTGTACTGCACGGTGTCCACGACGCGCTGGCTGGCGTCGATGCCGAGTTTCTTGAGGTTCGCGATGAAAGGCTCGGTGTGCGGCTGGATCGTCGTGGAATAGTCGAGAAACTCCATCGCGAAGGGCTTGCCATCCGGCAAAAGCAGGCGGTTGCCTTCGCGTTTGCAGCCGGCGGCGCGCAGCAATTCGTCGGCCTTGCGCAACAGATTGCGGTCGGAGCCAGAACCGTCGGAGACCGGCGGCGACCAGGGCTCGCCGAAAACTTCGTCGTTGACGCGGCCCCTGAAGGTTTCGAGCAGCGCCAGCTCCTCGCCTTCGGGCTTGCCCTTCGCCTCGAGGTCGCCGCCCTGAAAATACGAGCGCGTGCGCGTGTAGGCGTTGTACATGATGTTTTTGCTGGTCCATTCATAGTCGAAGCAATAATTTACGGCTTCGCGGACGCGCGCGTCCTTGAACTGGGGACGCCGCAAATTAAAGTTCCAGCCCTGCGATGTGCGGGCGCGCCCGTCCGGCAATTCCTCGCGTTTGACGCGGCCGGCTTTCACGGCCGGGAAATCATACTGGGTCGCCCAGAAGCGCGCGGTGTATTCCTCGTGATAATTCAGCTTTCCGGATTTGAAATCCTCGAAGGCGATCTGCCGCTCGCGGTAATATTCGTAGCGCACGCGGTCGAAATTGTTCGCGCCGACATTCACCGGCAGATTGGCGGCCCAATAATCCTTCACGCGCTCGAATTCCACGAAGCGGCCCTGCTCGAATTTCGAAACCTTGTAGGGGCCGGAGCCGAGCGGCGGCTCCAGGGTCGATGCGTCGAATTCGCGCGTCGAATAATAGGCCGCGGAAAAAATCGGCAGGCCCGCGACAATCAGATGCATGTCGCGGCTGCGCTGCGGCGTGAAACGCACGACGCACACGTCGTCGCCTTCGGCTTCCGCGCCGGCGAGTTCGGCGAGAATTGAGCGGTAGGAGGGATGGCCCTTTGTTTTCAGGATCATCATGGACCAGGCGACATCTTTCGCGGTGAGCCGCGAACCGTCGTGAAAACGCGCTTCGGGCCGCAAGGTGAAGCGATAGGTCAGCTTATCGGCGGTAAAGCGCACCGATTTAGCGGCCAGCCCGTACATGGTCGAAGGTTCGTCGCCGGTGCCGGCCATCAGCGTGTCGAATGTGGCGTCCATTCCCGCGGCGCCATCGCCCTTGAACACGAAGATGTTGAACGTGTCGAACGTGTCGAAGTTCTGGTTGCCCGAGGTTTGCTTGATCTGGTTGACGAGGATGCCGCCCTTCGGCGCATCCGGATTTACATATCCAAAATGCTTGAAATCGGCGGGCAGGCCGAGTTCGCCAAACGTCGAGAGCCCATGCGTTTCGGTCTCCGCCGCCTCCTGGGCGAAAGCCTCCCGCGCGCCCGGCAGGGCCAGCGTCCCCAGGGCGGCGGCGCCCAGTTTCACAGCTTTGCGGCGGGTGACGGCCATGGGACTTCCCTCTGCCTGGACGGGCGGCGGCGGTGGACTGATTCGGGCCGATTATGTCGCTTTTTTGGCGCGCCGCCAGCGCCTTGCGCAAACTCCGTCCCAAACCGAAAAGAGCCGGCGAAACACCGGCTCTTCAAAGTCGTTCGGCGCTGACAATTGCGCTCAGGGGGCGGGCAGCGCCGGCGCGCCGTCGGTGATCGAGCGCAGGAAGGCGATGATATCGGCGCGCCTGGCGGGATCGCGCTCGCCAGGGTAGGTCATGCGCGTATTGGGAAACAGCGCCTTGGGACTGGTGATGAACGCGTTCAGGCTCTCATAGCTCCAGTTGTCGCCCTTGGCCTTCATGCCGTCTGAATAACCGGCGAACCCGGTGGAACCCATCTTGCGGCCGACAATGCCAGCCAGATTGGGGCCGGTCGGCTTGTCGGCCTCGCCCTTGGCCAGCGTATGGCAGGTGGTGCAGGCTTTTGCGGCGGCCTCGCCCTTTTTGGCGTCGGCTTTGGCGAGCAGCACTGGCAGCGGCACATCCGGGACGGCTGCGGCTGCAGGGCCCCCATGCGATTCGGCGGCGGCGGGAAGCGCATAACCGGGCTTATCCATGTGGGGATGCGCAAAAAGCCCTTCGGAAATGATGCTCAGGCCCATCGTGAACAACAGGGTTCCCAGCACGCAGCCAGCTATCTTGTTGATTTCAAAGGAATCCATGCCTTTGGGCTCCGCTTTCCGCTGTTTCCGCGCGCCTGGCGCAGCCATCCATCGGGAGCCTCGCCCCCGTTTCTCGTGGCGTTGATTACAAGCTTTGCCCGTCGCTTGGCAACACGTATAAGCGGCGCTCCAATGCTACTTTTTGCCGCTTCATGACCCAAACCCTCGTCATCATTCCCGCCCGCATGGCCTCGACGCGTCTGCCGGGCAAGCCGCTGGCCGACCTTCACGGCGAGCCGATGATCGTTCACGTCTGGCGCCGCGCCATGGAGGCGGACGTCGGGCCTGTGGTTGTCGCGGCCGACGCGCCGGAAATCATCGCGGCGGTCGAGCGGGCAGGGGGACGGGCGGTATTGACGGGCATGCATCATCAGTCGGGCTCGGACCGGATTTTCGAAGCGCTTGGCCTGTTCGATCCGCGCCGGGACTGCGACGTCATCGTCAACGTGCAGGGCGATCTGCCAACGCTCGAGGCCGCGACCATTCGCGCGGCCGCGGCGCCGTTGGCGGATGCGGCGGTCGATATCGCGACGGCGGCGGCTGAGATCCATCGCGCGGAAGAAAAGACCGACCCGAACGTGGTCAAGGTCGTCGGCAGCGGGATTTCGCCGGGGCGGCTGAGAGCGCTCTATTTCACGCGCGCCGCCGCGCCGCATGGCGAGGGGCCGCTCTATCATCACATAGGTCTCTACGCCTACCGGCGCGCCGCGCTGGAGCGTTTCATCGCCCTGCCGCCCTCGCCGCTGGAGCGGCGCGAGAAACTGGAGCAGTTGCGGGCGCTGGAAGCCGGCATGCGCATCGACGTGTCGATCGTTGGCGAAGCGCCGCTCGGCGTCGATACGCCGCGCGATCTTGAGCGCGCGCGAAAAATGCTGGAAAAGCGCGCATGAACGACGAACGTCATCACGCGCCCGCGACGCTGCGCAACCGCGAGCCCATCCTTGAGGCGCTGAAGCCGATTTTGCCGGCGCGCGGGCTGGTGCTGGAGATCGCCGCCGGCTCCGGCGAACACGCGGTCTATTTTGGACAGCGTCTTCCCGCCTTGACCTTTCAGCCGACGGATCCCGACGAGCGCTCGCTGCGCAGCGTCGCCGCGTGGATCGCCGAGGCCGGCGTGACCAATGTGCGCGCGCCGATCAGGCTCGACGCGGCGGCGCAAGACTGGCCGGTGAAAGCCGCCGACGCGGCGTTGTGCATCAACATGATCCACATTGCCCCATGGGACTCGACGCTCGGATTGTTTCGCGGGGCCGCGGCGGTCCTGCCAAAGGGCGCGCCTCTGTATCTCTACGGTCCCTATATTCGAGAAGGCGCGCCAACCGCGCAAAGCAATCTTGATTTCGACGCCAATTTTCTGCGCGCGCGCAATCCCGCCTGGGGCCTGCGCGATCTTGGCGCAGTGACGGACGTTGCGCGGGCCGCCGGCTTTTCCGGGCCTGTCGTGACGGAAATGCCGGCCAACAATCTCAGCGTCGTTTTTTGGCGCGCGTGAACGGACTGAAAGCGGAAGTTGATATGAGCGCGCCAAAAATCATCGCCTATCAGGGCGAACCCGGGGCGAATTCCCACATCGCCTGCAACGAAGTCTATCCCGATTGGCAACCATTGCCCTGCGCCAGTTTCGAGGAGGCCTTCACCGCGATCTCCGACGGCGCGGCCGGGCTCGGCATGATCCCCGTCGAGAATTCCATCGCGGGCCGCGTCGCGGACATTCATCATTTTCTGCCGCAGGCGGGCCTGCACATCGTGGGCGAATTTTTTCTGCCGATCCATTTTCAGTTGCTCGCGGTCAGGGGCGCGTCGCTGTCGACGCTCAAGTCCGTCTACAGCCACGTGCATGCGCTCGGGCAGTGCCGCAAGATCATTCGCCAACACGGGTTGAAACCCGTCGTGACGGGCGACACCGCGGGCTCGGCGCGCGAAGTCGCCGAGTGGAACGATGTTTCCCGCGCCTCGCTGGCGCCGGCGTTGGCGGCCGACATCTACGGATTGCAAACGTTGGCGCGCGATGTTGAAGATGAAGATCACAACACCACGCGCTTCATCATCCTGTCGAAAACGCCGCAACGGGCGCCGCCTGGCGATGGACCGACGGTCACGACCTTTGTTTTCCGCGTGCGCAACGTGCCCGCCGCGCTTTACAAGGCGCTCGGCGGCTTTGCGACGAACGGCGTCAACATGACGAAGCTGGAAAGCTACATGGTCGACGGCGAATTCGCCGCGACGCAGTTCCTCGCCGATGTCGATGGCCATCCCGACGATCTGAATTTAAGGCGCGCGTTGGAGGAATTGGCCTTCTTCACCCACGAGGTGAACATTCTCGGCGTCTATCCCGCGCATGCCTTCCGCGTCGAGACGCAAAAGGGCGCGGAGTAAATCGCTTCAGGAGAAAGGCGCGGCGCTGTCGTGAACTTCCCCCTTGGCGCGCAATGAGGCGCCGAATTCGAGAATCAACAGTTGCAATTCCGGTTCTTGAACGACGGCGGCGGCTTCCTCGACGGAAACCCATCGTGTCGTGCGTTCCGCTTTTTCTGGCCACTTCTTGCGCTGCCGGGTCACCTGCAAGGGGTAAACGGCGACCGAGCAATGCAGATCGGAACCATTCTTGCGCCGCTTGTGATAATGGTAGACTCCGGCGGGCAATTCGCTGATCGCGCCTTCCAGCCCCGCTTCTTCCAAAGCCTCGATCGCGGCGGCGGCGTGCAGCGTTTTGCCTTTCATAGGCCAGCCTTTGGGCAGCACCCAGCGGCGGGTCTCGCGCGACGAGACGATCATGATCTCGACAACGGCGCCGACGCGATAGGGCAGCGCCGCCACCTGCTGGCGGGTCGATGGGCGATCGTCGAGGCTCGCGGAGTCCATCAATGGGTCACTCGAAAAATCTGGCG
>JANYDZ010000588.1 GCA_025363375.1 Hyphomicrobiales bacterium | reverse complement strand
GGCTGGCCGGCGCGGGTGGAACTGAGGCCAACGACCTGTCCATCAATTTCGCCGCTCTGCATGGCGAGGAACATCGGCGCCGCGCCGGTGTAGCCTCTGATGATCTCGACGTTGAGATTCAGCACCTCCTTCGCCACCAGCGCGAAGACCAGATTGCTCGAGCCCGCGCCGACGGCGCCCAGCCTGATGGGCGCCCCGCCGCCCTTCAGCTCCGCGACTGTTTTCACCGGGCTCGCGGCGTTGACGAGCAGCATGTAAGCGTCGTTCGCGTAGGATGAGACGCTGCCGAACCAATTGAATTTTTGCGGATCGAATTTCGCGTCCTTGTCGCCCTGGATGGCGAGTTGCGGAGAGCCGCGGTCGAGACTGGCGATCACGCTGCCATCCTTCGGCGCGGCGTTGTAGAGAAAGTTCGTGGTGTTGAGCCCGCCGGCCCCGGGCTGGTTCTGCACGACGATATTGGGCGCGCCCGGCAGGAAGCGCGGCAGATGGCGCGCCACGATCCGCGCTGCAATGTCATTGACGCCGCCAGGCGAGAAACCCACGAGCAGGTTGATGGCCCGTCCCTTGAAAAAGGCTTCCACAGCGGGCTGCGCGGCGGCTGGCGGCGCGCCGGCAAGCATGGCGACAAGCATGGCGAAGAGACCGGCAACCAACGCGCCGACGACCGCCTTGGAAGCAAAAACAGGGTTCATCCAGCCTCGCAACGGTTCCGGCCGGGCGATCTGGCTCAGCCCTCTTCCTCGGGCTCGTCCGGCGCCTTGGTCGGGCCAAGCCGGGTCACCGTGTCGCTCTCTGAATCAGCGACGCGAACGGCCAGTTTGGGGTAGGCCGCCAATATCCGTTTGGCTTCGTTTTCCGCCGCCTCCAGACTGTCGAAGCTGCTTTTGCCCTGTTGATCGACGAAGACGATGTAACGGTTCATGTGCACGCGTTTGACGATTCGGGGCGGCGATTGCTGATCGCTCATGTCGGGTTTCCTGTGGAGGGGGTGCGCGCAGTCAGGACATACCTTGGCTGCTTTGGCTAATGAATTCGTCTTAAGCCCAGTGTTTTTCACGAGCCGCGCACAGGTATCACAGGGCTGAACCCCGAGCCACCGCCAAAAAACCAGTCAAGCCGGTTTCAGGCGTCCGCGTCCCCCTCGCCGGGTGGCTCAAGCCAGCGGTACAAATAGGCAATGCCGATGAGCCCAACGCCCAGACCGATAAACGACATGGCCCGCCACAGGCCTTCCAGTCCCGCCAGATCCAGTAAAAAGACCTTGACGACCGCCAGTGCGACAACGGCAAGGGCGGCCAGGCGCAAATCGCGCCAGGCCATGCGAAAGCCCGCCACGAGCAGTAAAACCCCGTAGACAATCATCGCCAGGGAATATCCAAACAGACGCGCCTTGTGACTGCCGGATGTCCAGAAATCGAGCCAGTCCTCTTTGGGAAAGGCGAAGCGAATCTGCGCCAGGACGTAGACGAGGCCCCCCACAACCGCCGCCGCGCCATAAATGCGCGGGACACTGGCCGCAATCGCGGCGTTTCGGCTCCACAGCGCCAGGGCGGCGGCCAGCAGCGTTGGCAGCAGCAATCCCGGCAGGGAATTGTTGAGCAGCGTCCAGCCCGCCAACGCCGCTCCGCCGATGGCCGCAAGGCCAAAGGTCAGGACGCTGAAGCCGACTACGACCAGAGCGCATGTCGTCAGGAATGCGTGATTGCCGGGCGAGGCGCGTTGGTTGACGCGTGCGCGGCTCGCGGCAAAAGCGCTGACCAGCGCCAGACTGGCGTAGGTTCCAGCCTCCGCCAGTGTGATTGGCACGGACGAGACGAGCGCGGGACCATGAAAGCCTTGCCGCGCCAACAGAAACGCTGTCAGGCCAGCGGCGAGCGCGCCGGCGCCGAGCCACAGGCGCGGCATCGGGCAGGCGAGGCGCCGTGCCAGCAGGCCAACCAGCGCAAACCCCGCCGCGACCGGCGCGTAACCCCACAAGATGCTGTTGAACAGGATCGGACCTTCGACCGGAACGCCGCTCAGCATTGGATTATTTGCAAAGCCCGCAAACAGGGCGCCGTAGCCGGCCGCCAAACAACCGACGGCGACGAATCCGCAACGTAGCAATGCGCTGCCGCGGCTGGCGCTCCACAGCGCCACGACCGCGCCCATCGCCTGCAGGAGCAGCGTCGTCGAGACGCTTTCGAAATAGCCAATGAAGGCCGAGTCGCGCAGCGCAACCCCGGGTCCCGCGAACCAGTGCCGCAAAACCAGCACAGCGCCCAGCACGCCGAGCGTTGTCGCCAACGCTTCGAGAACGCCTTGCAGGAAGTCGTTTCCAGCGCGGCGCGGCAGAGCGTTTGCCAGCAATGCGAGCAAGACGCCGACGCCGGCATAACCAAACAGCAAACGGTTCAGAATGACGGGTTCGCGCACCGGCGCGCCGTTGAACATCGGGTTCAGCAGCACGCATAATCCGCCAGCCGCGGCCAGCAACAGAACGCAGGCCGCGACAGTCTCGGCGGCGGCGAAAACACGGCCGCCAAATCTCAATTTGAGCCCCAGGTAAAGCACCGCCAGCAAAGCCGCCGCGACGCTCAACATCGCCGCAAGTCCGGTGGCCTGACCCGCGAGGCCCGGCGAGAACCGCGGTCGCAACATATGTTCGAACAGCGGCCCCGCGTCCCACAAGTTGGCGCCGGCGAAGCCCTGCACGACTTCGAGCAAAACAAATGCGGCGGTGAAAAAGGCGGCCAGGCTTTCGGCGATTGTCAAAGCCCGGTCGCGACGCGCGGCCAGCGCCCGGACAGCCACGCCAAAAGCCAGCGCCGGCAGGCCATAGACCACGCAGAGCCAATTGAGCGCGGGCAGGTCGCCGAC
>JANYDZ010000555.1 GCA_025363375.1 Hyphomicrobiales bacterium | reverse complement strand
AACGACGGCGATCTCGTCGATCTCATTCCTCTGTGCACGCAGGACCCGGTCAAGCAGAAAAAGCTGCTCGTGGACAATCCGGCGCGGCTGTACCGCTTTTAGCGGAAACAGTTCTGGACCGTCATTTCGCGACGGTTCAGTGCCTGAACATCGGCGGGTTCGCGGAGCAATAGTAGCCGATCGCGCATTGCGGATTGTCGCGTGTCGGGGCCCAGGCGGGACGGGCGTATGTGCCCGTGTAGCAAAGGCCCTCGCGGCTGACGTAGCGGTCGTAGAGGTCCGGCCCGGTCGAGAGCACGATGGCGCCGCGTTGCTCGATCAGGTTTCGGGCCTGGCCGCAGGTCATGGCCTTCGTCGAGGGGCGGCCCTGGGCTTGCGCGGGAGCGGCCAGAGCCAGAAACGCGGCGGCGGCGAGGATGGATTTCATGGGAGCCTCCTTATTGGGCAAGACTTGATGGGCAAGGCGCAGTCTATGGATAAATACACTGCCCATGGTGGGCCAGAACACAGGCGGGAATGGGGCGTTCAGGGACGCGGAAGTCCGGCTTTCGCCGATTTGGTAACCCGCCCTTAACCCTACCGTAGTCTTTACTTGGTCAAAGGCCTTTACCGGGCCGGTATTCGCGTGGCCGGCTGGCTTGAGCCCCAGAATTGACGGATTTTGCGGCGAGAAGCGGGAAATCTCCTGCCGAACCCGCGCAGACCTAAAGGATTCCAGGAATGAACCCTGCCGAAATCGCATCCGGAGCCGCTGCCGCCGCCACGGAAGTCTCCCTGTGGGGCATGTTCTGGTCCGCCCATCTCGTGGTCAAGGTCGTCATGATTGGCCTGCTGGTCGCCTCCGTCTGGTGCTGGGCCATTATCGTAGACAAGATCCTGCTGTTCGCGCGCACGCGCAAAGCCATGGACAAGTTCGAGGATTCCTTCTGGTCCGGCAATTCGCTGGAAGATCTGTACCAGACCCTCTCCCAGCGCCCGACCACCGCCATGGCCTCGCTCTTTGTCGCCGCCATGCGCGAATGGAAGCGCTCCTTCTCCAACGCCTCGTCCGCCTTCATGGGCCTGCATTCGCGCATTGAAAAAGTGCTCGACGTGACCATCGCCCGCGAAGTGGAGAAGCTGGAAAAGCAATTGCTGGTGCTCGCCTCCGTCGCCTCCGCCGGGCCGTTCGTGGGCCTGTTCGGCACGGTGTGGGGCATCATGACCTCCTTTCGCTCCATCGCGGCGTCGAAAAACACGTCGCTCGCGGTTGTGGCGCCGGGCATCGCCGAGGCCCTTTTCGCGACCGCCATCGGCCTTTTCGCCGCTATTCCCGCGCTGATTTTCTACAATATACTGCAAGGCAAGGTGGCGCGCTCGCAGGCGCGGCTGGAATCCTTCGCGGATGAATTTTCCTCGATCCTGTCGCGACAGATCGATCAGCATGTGGGCGCCAACGAACGGGCCGCCGGCGTCAAGGAAAAAGAATTCACGTCTTAGGGAATCTCACGATGGGCATGTCGGTCGCGGCAGGAGGCAAGGGCGGGCGCCGCAGACGCGGCGTGCCGCGCTATGGCGCCATGGCCGAAATCAACATGACGCCGTTCATCGACGTGATGCTGGTGCTGTTGATCATCTTTATGGTGGCGGCGCCTCTGCTCTCAACCGGCGTCACCATCGACCTGCCGGAAACAAAGGCCGCCGCGCTGAACATCGATCAGAAGCCGATTGTCGTCGCCATCGACGAAAAGGGTCAGGTTTTTCTCAACGATCAGCCCGTCGCGATGGACGATCTGACTGAAAAGCTCAAGGCGGCCGCCAGGGGCAGCCTTGAGGAGCGCATCATCGTGCGCGCCTCCAAAGCCGTGGTCTTTGACAGGGTCGGCAAAGCGATGGCGATCATCAGCACGGCGGGGTTCAAGAAAATCTCCGTCGTCAACGCGCAGGAAATCAAGTGAACCCGCCTTTCGTGTTTGAACGGAGTTTGCGTTGAAGGTCTCGGCCGCCGAACCCGGCATCGTTGTATCGGGAGCGACGCATCTTGCGTTGCTGCTGGCGACGCTTGTGGTTTTCTCGGACGCGCCCAAATTCGAGGACGCGCAGGAGAGCGTGCCCGTCGAGATGATGAGCGAAACCCAGCTCAACCTGATCATGAAGGGCGACAAACAGGCGAAAGACGCCAAGCCGACGCCGGTGAAGGCGGACAAGGCCGCCGAGGTTGAGATCAGGAAGCCGACGCCGCCCGTCGTCGCCAGGGTCGACATCCCCACGCCGCCGCCGCGCTTGAAAAAGATCGCCGAACCCGAAGACGACGAGGAAGACGAGCCGGCGCCGAAACCCGTTCCGCCGCAACGCGTCGCGGCGCTGCCGCCGGAGCCGCAGAAACCCGCGCCGCCCAGGCCGACGCCGCCGCCCCGCCCGATCGAGCCGCCGAAAGCTGAAAAGCCCGAACCGCCGAAGCCGAAGGACGCCGACGCCATCGAGCCGCCCAAGCCGCCGCAGAAGCCCAGGGCCGAGCCGAAGAAGGCTGAAACCGCGCCGCCGGAGCCGCCGAAAAAAACGCGCCCTGCGCCGAAGGAAGAGCCGAAGGCGGAGGAAAAGCCCCTCGACAAGGCGGCGCTCAACAATTTGTTGAAGGACGCCAAGCCAGCGGAGAAACCCGCGCTCGACAAGAACGCGCTGGCGTCCTTGTTGAAGGACGCGAAGGCCTCGGAGAAGCCTGTGTCAAAGCCGAAATCCGGCGACGAGACCAGCGAGCCGAAGACAAAGTTCAGCAGCGACGCCGTGTCGAAGATTCTGTCGAGGGAGCCGCCGGGGGCGAAGCCCCCGAGCGCGCGCGCGGCGTCGCAGACCGCGTCGCTGGGCTCGCCGACCGCCAGCGCGCCGAAGATGTCGCCGTCGATGATGGGACAGCTCGACGGGATATTGCTGGACCAATACAAGGCCTGCTGGAGCTATCTGAATCTCGGCAACGCCAAAGGCTATGTCCCAAGGATCAAAGTCGAATATGCGCGCGACGGGTCGCTGGCAGGTCAACCATCGCTGCTTAATCCGTCCAATGATCCCAATCTTCGCGGCCTTGCGGAAAGCGCTTTGCGCGCCGTGCGACGCTGCAATCCCTTGAAGATTCCCCCGCAATTCGCTCCCTATTACGACCAGTGGAAAAACCGCCCCGTGTGGTTCGACCCTGAAGAAATGTCTGGATAGCGCGACGGGAGCTGGCGTATCGCCGTTTGTCATGTGTCCCGCGTAACGCTCAAATCGAATTTCCGAGGATACCGCTTCATGGTCTTCCATATTTCGCGCCGCCAAATCGCAGTTGCTCTTTCGCTCGCGCCGTTTGCGGGGCCGACGCGTTCCGCGTTCGCCCAATCGGCGCCCCTTAGCCCTCTTATCGTCAGGGGCGGCTCCAACTTCACCCCCATTCCCATCGCCGTCACATCTTTTCAGGGAGAGGGCGGCGCGCAGGTGACGTCCGTCATCACCAACAATTTCAAACGATCGGTGTTCATCACGCCGCTTGATCCGGCGAAATTCGTCGAGAAATCCACCAATCCCGAAGCGCCGCAGATGGACGCGTGGAAATCCATCAACGCGCAATTCGTGCTGACCGGCCGCACGGGCCGGGGCGCGGACGGCAAGCACAAGACCGAGTTCCGCCTGTTCGATGTCGCCACGGGACAGCAGGTGGCGGGCCAGCAATATGTGACCGACGCCAACAACGCGCGCCGCGTGGCGCATCTGGTCTCCGACGCCGTGTTCACGCGCATCACCGGGGAAAAGGGCTGGTGCGATTCGCGCGTTGTGTTCGTTGATGAATCCGGGCCGAAGGAGAAACGCGCCAAGCGCCTCGCCATCGTCGATCAGGACGGCGCCAACATCAAATACCTCACGCGCAACGACGAACTTGTCGTGACGCCCCGTTTCTCCCCGACGACGCAGGATGTCACGTACATGTCGTTCGGGCGCGGCGATCCCCGCGTGTTTTTGCTGAATCTCGATTCTGGACAGCGCGAACCGATTGGAAATTTCCCCGGCATGACCTTCTCGCCGCGCTTCTCGCCGGATGGACAGCGCATTGTCATGTCGCTGTCGCAGGGCTCGTCCTCGAACCTCTATGTCATGGATCTGCGGTCGCGCTCGACGACGCGCCTGACTGATTCGGCCGCCATCGACACGTCGCCTTCCTATTCGCCCGACGGTTCGCAGATCGTGTTCGAATCCGACCGCGGCGGCGGCCAGCAAATTTATCTCATGGGCGCCGGCGGCGGCGCCGCCAGGCGTATTTCCTTCGGCGAAGGCGCGCGCTATTCGACGCCGGTCTGGTCGCCGAAGGGCGATCTCGTCGCCTTCACGCGGCAGAAGGCCGGTCAGTTCGGCATTGGCGTGATGAAGCCCGATGGTTCCGGCGAACGCATCCTCACCGAAGGTTTTCACAACGAAGGCCCGACCTGGGCGCCCAACGGGCTCTACGTGATGTTCTTCCGCGATCCCGGCGGCGGGTCCGGCTCGAAAATCCACATGGTGGATATTTTCGGGCGCGGCGATTTCCCGGTGCCGACTCCTGCCTACGGCTCGGACCCCGCGTGGGGACCGCTGCTCAGTTGAGCGGCGCTGGACCCGGCGCGGCGCCGCGCGCTATGTGCGCGGCATGATTCATCATCTCGATTGGGTATGGGCGCGGGCGTGGGCGCTTCTTGTCTGCGCGGCGATGCTGTGGGCGGCCAATTCCGTCGCGGCGCGCTACGCGGTGGGCGAAGTCTCGCCGATGACGCTTGTCACCCTGCGCTGGCTGTTTATAGGGCTCGTGCTGGCGGCGGCGATCCCGCGCCAGGTGCGCGCCGGACTGCCCGAAATGTGGCGGCGTCGCTGGATGATTCTGGGCCTGGCCTTGTTCGGCCTGACCGCTTTCAACGCGCTGCTCTATTCCGCCGCGCATCTGACGACGGCGGTCAATATCGTGCTGCTGCAAAGCTGTGTGCCCGTGCTTGTCATCGCGGGCTCCATGCTGCGCGGCGACCGCGTGCGCGCGCCGCAAATTCTCGGCATCGCGCTCACGCTTTTCGGCGTGATCGTGGTGGCGACGCATGGCTCGCCTTCGACGCTGCTGAGCCTCGCCTTCAACAAGGGTGATCTGATGATCCTCGCCGGCTGTTTCGGCGGTGCGTGGTACAATCTGTCGCTGCGGCACAGGCCGAAACTTCCCGCCGTGGTTTTCTTCGCGGGCCTGTCGCTCGCGGCCGCGCTGTGTTCAGTGCCGCTGCTCGCGGTGGAGGCGGCGCGCGGGGAAACGTTTATGCCGACCTGGACGGGATGGGCGCTGATCGTATTTTGCGCGCTGGGGCCCGCGCTGGGAGCGCAGGTTTTCTTCCTGCGCTCGGTCGATCTCATCGGCGCCAACCGCGCCGGACTCTACACCAATCTGGTGCCGGTGTTCGGCGCGTTTCTGGGCGTCATTCTGCTCGGCGAGACCTTCGCGCCCTATCACGCGGCCGGGCTTGTGTTCGTGCTCGGCGGCATCTGGTTGAGCGAGCGGCGCGCGCCGATCGGCGTCGGCGCCTAGAGAATTGCATTGGACGCGTTTTCTTGACGCGAACCGGATTTCACTTCGCTTGAAAACGCTTCAAGCGCGCGCCTTCGCCTCGCGGCGGCGCGCGTGCAGGATGAATTCGGTGTAGCCGTTGGGCTGCTCGCGGCCTTTGAAAACAAGATCGCAGGCCGCGTTGAACGCGATGCCGTCGCAGGCCGGCGCCATTGGCCTGTAAGCGGGATCGCCGGCGTTCTGGCGGTCCACCACGGCCGCCATGCGCTTGAGCGTTTCCATTACCTGCGCTTGTGTCGCAACGCCGTGGCGCAGCCAGTTGGCGATGTGCTGGCTCGAGATGCGCAATGTCGCGCGGTCTTCCATCAGGCCGATGTCGTGAATGTCGGGCACTTTCGAACAGCCGACGCCTTGATCGATCCAGCGCACGACATAGCCGAGAATGCCCTGGCAATTATTGTCCAGTTCCTGCGCCACGGCGTCGGGCGCGAAATTCGATTGCGCGAGGGGAATGGTCAGGATATCCGCGAGTTTGGCGCGCGGGCGTTTGGCGATTTCGGCCTGACGTTCGCTCACGTTCACCTGATGATAGTGCAGCGCGTGCAGCGTCGCCGCCGTCGGCGAAGGCACCCAGGCGGTGTTGGCGCCGGCGCGCGGGTGACCGATTTTTTGCTTCAGCATCTCGGCCATCATGTCGGGCGCGGCCCACATGCCCTTGCCGATCTGCGCGCGGCCGGGCAGGCCGCAGGCAAGCCCGATGTCGACATTCCAGTCCTCATAGGCGGCGATCCATGGCGTGCCCTTCATGTCGTTTTTGCGCACCACCGGGCCGGCTTCGATCGAAGTGTGAATTTCGTCGCCGGTGCGGTCGAGAAATCCCGTGTTGATGAAGACGACGCGGTGGGCGGCGGCGAGAATGCAGGCTTTCAGATTGACCGTGGTGCGCCGCTCCTCGTCCATGATGCCCATTTTGAGCGTGTTGCGCGGCAATGCCGCGAGGTCTTCG
>JANYDZ010000504.1 GCA_025363375.1 Hyphomicrobiales bacterium | reverse complement strand
CGCTGGCGCAAATCATTCCGCCATCGCTGGTGCTGATCATCATGGCCGATCAGCTGGGCCGCTCCGTCGGCGATATGTACAAGGGCGCGTTCATTCCCGGAATTGTGCTGTCGATATTGTACGCGCTTTACGTTTACATCGTGACGATCGTGAAGCCGGAAGCGGCGCCCGCGCTGCCGCTGGAGGCGCGCACAATCGCCGAAAACCCCGCCTTCGCGCGGCGACAAGGCGTGTTGACATCGCTGCTGCTCGTGCTGGTGGCGGTGCCGGTCTATTACATTCTTATCAGCGCCGCGCTCGCGTTGTCGGGAGCCGCCGGCGTGGCCATCGATCTGACTTCGGCGGTTTGCTGGATCGCCGCCATCGGGCTCTCGATGCTCTCTTTCGGCCGCAATTTCCGCGGCGACGGCGTCAAGCGGCTCGGCGAGGCTCCGCGCGTCAACACGCTCGCCGTCATGGGAGTCAGCGCGGTCATCGGCTATCTCGCGTTCCTGTACTACACCAGCCATTTCCCCGACATGCAGACCGACAACGCCGGCATCTGGTCGGCCTTCACCGCGACGGGCGTTCTCTACGGTCTCGCGCTGATCAACCGCGCGACGAGCGCCGGCCTCATGTCCAACATGGCGCAGCAGGTTGTCATCGTGCTGGTGCCGCCGCTGGCGCTGATCTTCCTCGTGCTTGGCACGATCTTCGTCGGCATCGCGACGCCGACCGAAGGCGGCGCCATGGGCGCGGCGGGCGCGTTGTTGCTTGCCATGGCCAAGGGGCGCCTCAATATGGGTTTGATGCGGCAGGCGATGGATTCGACCGCGAAGCTCTCGGCCTTCGTTGTGTTCATCCTCATCGGCGCGCGCGTGTTTTCGTTGACCTTCTACGGCGTCAACGGCCACACCTGGGTTGAGCATCTGCTGACATCGCTGCCCGGCGGTCAGGTCGGCTTCCTGATCTTCGTCAACGCTTTTGTCTTTGTGCTGGCTTTCTTCCTCGATTTCTTCGAGCTGGCCTTCATCATCATCCCCTTGCTGGGGCCGGCGGCGACCGCCCTTGGCATCGATCTCATCTGGTTTGGCGTTATCCTCGGCGTCAACATGCAGACGAGCTTCATGCATCCGCCGTTTGGTTTTGCGCTGTTCTACCTGCGCTCGGTGGCGCCGAAGGACCCCTACAAAGATCGCCTCACAGGCATCATGACCGAGCCTGTCACGACGGGCCAGATCTACATGGGCGCGATTCCATTCGTCGTGATTCAGGTGATCATGGTGGCGCTGGTTATCATCTTCCCGTCCATGGTGATGGTCTATAAAACCGGCGAGAAGGTGATCCCGCAACAACAGATTGAAGAACAACTGCGCAATGTCGCGCCGCCGCCGGGCTCCGCCGAGCCGCCGCCGCTGAAGTTTTGAATGTAGCGAGCAAAAAGCCCCGGACCATTGATCCGGGGCCTCCGCTTTTGCCGCGCCGAGAGGTCAGCGCGACCTGATCATGAAGTTGTCGTAGTTGAATTCCGCCACCTGCCACCACGAATATTGCTCGTTGCGGAAGGCCATGTAGGCGTCGTGCACCTTCTTGAACTTCGGGTTCTTCGCCGAGGTTTCCGCATAGACTTCGTTGGCGGCTTTCAGGCAGGCGGCCATGACTTCCTGCGTGAACGGCTTCAGCTGCGCGCCCGCGCCCAGCAGACGCCGCAAAGCAGGCGGATTCACCGCGTCGTATTTTGCCTGCATGTCCTTGTTGGCGACCATCGCCGCATGACGCACCGCGTTCTGGTAGGTCTTCGGCAGCCCGTTGAACTTCTCGATGTTGAAGCCGAGGTGCAGCATTGCTCCGCCTTCCCACCAGCCGGGATAATGATAGATAGGCGCCACTTTGTTGAAGCCGAGTTTTTCGTCGTCGTAGGGCCCGACCCATTCGGCCGCGTCAATGGTGCCTTTTTCCAGCGCCAGATAGATGTCGCCGCCGGCAATGACCTGCGGCACGACGCCGAGTTTCTGCAGCACCGTGCCGGCGAACCCGCCAACGCGGAATTTCAGG
>JANYDZ010000490.1 GCA_025363375.1 Hyphomicrobiales bacterium | reverse complement strand
CGCTCCTTCACCGCCGCGTAATTTTCCATCGTCCCGTGGCGGTCGATATGATCCGGCGTGAGGTTGAGCAACACGCCGATCGACGGCGCCAGCGAGGGCGCGAGATCGATTTGGAACGACGAGCATTCAATCACATGAAAGCGGTCCGGCGCCGGCGCCTCCAGCGCGAGAACCGGCACGCCGATATTGCCGCCCATTTGCGCGTCTTTTCCCGCTTCGCGCAAAATATGCGCGATCAACGCGGTCGTCGTCGATTTGCCGTTGGTGCCGGTCACCGCGACAAACGGCGAGCCCGGCGCGAGCTTGGTCCGCTCGCGACAAAACAATTCGATATCGCCGATGATTTCCACGCTCCCCGCCTTTGCAAGCCCGACGGTCCAGTGCGGTTCTGGGTGCGTAAGCGGCACGCCCGGCGACAGCACAAAGCCGTCAAACCCGGTCCAGTCCGCGCTGCCGAGATCGACGAGGCACAGCCCCGCTTCGCGCGCCCGTCCGCGCGCGGCTTCGTTGTCGTCCCACACGCCGACCTCCGCGCCGCCCGCGACAAGCGCGCGCGCCGTTGCGAGTCCCGAGCCGCCAAGGCCAAAGAGCGCGACGGAGCGGCCCGCCATGCATGTGACAGGAATCATCACCTCACCTTGAGGGTTGCAAGACCGATCAGCGCCAGCACAAACGAGATGATCCAGAAGCGCACGACGATCTGCGGCTCCGACCAGCCTTTCTTTTCGAAGTGATGATGGATCGGCGCCATCAGAAACACGCGCTTGCCCGTGCGCTTGAACCAGCCGACCTGGATGATCACCGACAGAGCCTCGACGACGAACAGGCCGCCGACGAGCGCCAGAACGATTTCATGTTTCACCGCGACCGCGATGGTGCCAATGAGGCCGCCAAGCGCGAGGGAACCCGTGTCGCCCATGAAAATCTGCGCCGGCGGCGCGTTGAACCAGAGAAACCCGAGCCCCGCGCCGATCAGGGCGCCGACGACCACCGCGAGTTCGCCCGCGCCCGGCACGAAATTGATGCCGAGATAGGCGGCGAAAATCGCGTTGCCCGCGAGGTAGGCGATCAAAGCGAAAGTGCCGGCCGCGATCATCGAAGGAACAATGGCGAGGCCATCGAGGCCGTCGGTGAGATTGACCGCGTTTCCGGCCGCGACAATCACCAGCGCGCCGAAGGCCGGGAAGGACCAGCCGAGATCGAGCACATATCCATTAACGAAAGGCACCGCCAGACGCGCCGCGGGCGAATCGCCGTGAAATGGCGCGCCGAGCGCGGCGACGATATCGCCGAAGCTCGAGACAGGCGGCGTCGCGCTGGCGCACATCATGAAATAGCACGCGAGAACGGCGATGCAGATTTCGCCCGCCAACCGCGCGCGGCCGGAGAATCCCAGGTGGGACTGCTTGGTAACCTTGAGATAATCGTCATAAAAGCCGACCGCTCCAAACCCCAGGGTCACGAAGACAACGATCCAGACGTAAGCGCTCTTGGGATTGGCCCACAATATCGTCGAGACAACGAGACCCGACAGGATCATCAGCCCGCCCATGGTCGGCGTGCCCTTTTTCGTCAGCAGATGCGAAGCCGGCCCATCTTCCCGGATGGGTTGTCCCTTGCCCTGTTTCAGCCGCAGCGCGGCGATGATGCCTGGTCCGAAAAAGAACACAAAAAACAACGCGGTCGCCGTCGCGCCGGCGGCGCGGAACGTGATGTATCGGAACAGGTTGAGCGGTCCAAAATAACTTGAAAAATCAGTCAGATAGGTCAGCATTTAATGTCCCCCGGCGGCCTCGCCGTCGTCGTGAGCGAAATGTTGTTTCAGCGCGGCGACGATCGGCCCCATGCGGCTGCCGTTGGAACCCTTCACCATGACGACATCGCCGTCGGCGATCGCTTCGATCACCGCGGGCTGCAGTTCGGCGGATGTTTCCGCCCACGCGCCGCGCAAATGCGGCGGCAGCGCGTCGTACAGGTTCTTCATGAGCGGCCCCGCCGCAAAAACCGCGTCGACATGATTTCCGGCGACGCAATCGTTGAGTTCGCGATGCAGTCTCGCGTTCTCCGGCCCGAGCTCCAGCATATCGCCCAGCACCGCGAAGCGGCGCCCGCCCGCCTCGACGCCGGTCTCCCCGAGCAACGCCAGCGCGGCGCGCATCGATGTCGGATTGGCGTTGTAGCTCTCGTCGATCAAAGTCGCATGACCGTCGTTGACCCGCAGTCGCACGCGTTGCCCGCGCCCCACGGGCGCGACAAATGCGCCAAGCGCGCGCGCCGCGGCGCGCGGATCGACGCCAACCGCCTGCGCGGCGAGCAGCACCGCGAGCGAATTCATCGCGATGTGCCTGCCCGGCGCGCCAAGCCGGTAATACAGTTTTTCGCCCAACAACAGCGCGGTCACATGCGAGCCTTCGGCGCTCCCCGCCACTTCCACAAGCCGGGCGTCCGCTTCGGAATGTTCGCCAAACGTCAGCACGCGCGCCGCGCGCGAGGCTTGCGCGCGCCGCAGCAGCAAATCATATTGCGGAATGTCGCGGTTGATGATCGCGGCGCCGCCCGCTTCCAGACCCGTGAAAATCTCGGCCTTCGCCTCGGCGATCGCGTCGATCGAGGCGAAATGTTCCAGATGCACCGGCGCGATCGTGGTAATGATCGCCACATTCGGGCGCGCCATGCCGACCAACGGCACAATCTCGCCCGCGTGGTTCATGCCAATTTCGACGACGCCAAAGCGCGCCGTGCGCGGAAGCCGCGACAGCGTCAACGGCACGCCCCAATGATTGTTGTAGGAGGCCGCCGAAGCGTGCGTCTCGCCCGCGGCCGAAAGCACGGCGCGCAACGCCTCCTTTGTGCCGGTCTTGCCCACCGAACCCGTCACCGCGATGATCGCGCCCGCGCTGCGCGCGCGCGCCGCGCGGCCAAGATTCTCCATCGAAGCAAGCACGTCGTCGACGACATAAAGCGCGCCGCCTCCGCGCAACGCGTCCGCGTGGGATTCATCGACCACGGCGGCGGCCGCGCCTTTTTCAAACGCCGTCGCGACAAAGTCGTGGCCGTCGCTGTTCTCGCCCCTGATCGCGAAAAAGAGATCGCCTGGCTGCAGGCTCCGCGTGTCGATGGAGACGCCGGAAACGCCCACGGGCGTGCGCCCGACAACGCGCGCGGCGAGAGCCGACACAAGTCCAAACCCCGACCAGAGATAATCGTCGTTCATCCCGCAATGTCCTTCAACGCCGCGCTGACCGCTTCGTGATCCGAGAACGGCAATATTGTTTTGCCGACGATCTGGCCGGTTTCATGGCCTTTTCCCGCCACAACCAGCACATCGCCCGCCCGCAGCATGCGCACGGCTTCGCCGATCGCTTGCGCGCGGTCGCCAATTTCACGCGCGCCCGGCGCCGCCGCGAGGATCGCCGAGCGGATCGCCGCTGGTTCCTCCGAGCGCGGATTGTCGTCTGTCACAATAACCACGTCCGCGCCCTTCGCGGCGATCGCGCCCATGATCGGCCGCTTGCCCGCGTCGCGGTCCCCGCCGCAGCCGAACACCAGTATCAGCCGGTTTTTCGCCACGGGCCGCAGCGCCGCGAGCACTTTTTCCAGCGCGTCGGGCTTGTGCGCGTAATCGATGTAAATCGGCGCGCCGTTGCGTTCGCCGGCTTTTTCAACGCGACCCGGCGCGCCGGCGAGTTTCTCCAGCGCCGCGAACACGGCGGCGGGCGCGCCGCCTGTCGCGATGCAAAGACCGGCCGCGACGAGCGCGTTGGACGCCATGAAATCGCCCGCGAGCGGCAAATGGATCTCGTAGGTCTCGCCCGCGTGCCGGAGCGTCAATCGCGTGGAATCCGCGCCCGCCCGCATCGCCACGCGCTTGATCGCTTCGCCCTTTGCGCCGACGCTCAACACGCGCAGTCCGCGCGCCTCGCAGACCGCGGTCACGCGCCCGGCGACATCGCTGTCGGCGTCGATCACCGCGGCCTGGCCGGGCGCCAGCAAAGCGTCGAACAGGCGCAATTTCGCGGCCAGATATTCGTCCAGCGTCGCATGATAATCCAGATGGTCCCGGGAGAGGTTGGTGAAGGCGCCCGCCGTCAAACGCACGCCGTCAAGCCGCCGCTGGTCGAGTCCGTGCGAAGACGCCTCCATGGCGAGGTGAGTCACCCCTTCGCCCGCCAGCTCCTCCAGCGTTCTGTGCAAGGTGACGGGATCGGGCGTCGTCAATGAACCATGGGTCGCGCCTGAAGGTTTGATCACGCCGGTTGTGCCGAGCGCCGCCGCCGCGTGTCCGAGTTGCGCCCAGATCTGACGCACGAAGGCAGCCGTCGAAGTCTTGCCGCTCGTGCCGGTTACAGCGACGATGGTCTGCGGCTGTCGCGCGTAAAATCGCGCGGCGGCCTGCGACAGTGCGGCGCGCGCGTCGCGCACAACCAGCAGCGGCGCGCCCGAAATTTGCTCTTCCGGCGGGCGTTCGGCGACAATCGCGACCGCGCCCGCGGCGACCGCCGCAAGCGCGAAGCTCAACCCGTCGCTTTTCGCGCCGGGAATCGCGAAGAATACATAGCCCGGTTTCACCGCGCGGCTGTCGGCGGTCAGGCCGCAAACCTCGCGCGCGCCCGCAGCCGCGTTCAGCGCTATGTCGGGAAGAAGCGAACGCAGGTCTGTCAAGCGTCAATGTCCCGTGCTGCGCGAGGGCGCGTTGACGAAGCCATAGCCAAGCCGCGCCAGCAATGGAAACGGCAGCGTCGGCGGTTCGATGCGCGGCGGCAAATCGAGCAAATTCGCCACGCGTTCGATAATCTTTCCGGTCAAGTAGCCTGAATTGTAGGCGGCTGTATGGTATCCGCCGTTTTCCGCCAGCCCCTGCGGTTCGTCCATCAGAGTCAGAAACAGGTAGCGCGGCTTGTCGGCTGGCGCGATCGCCATAAAAGTGGTGAACACCTTGTTTTTGGAATAGCGGCCACGAATGAGCTTCTCCGCCGTGCCTGTCTTGCCGCCGACATAGTACCCGCGAATATCGACGATTCTGGCCGAGCCCTTTTCCGCGTTGAGGCGCATGAGATAACGCAGCGTTTCCGACACTTCGGGACGCACCACGCGCGGCGCGTCCACCCTGGCGGCCGCCTCGTCGCGCTTGAGGAATGTCGGCTTGATCAACGATCCCCCGTTCGCCAGCGCGCCGACCGCCATCATCGCCTGCAACGGCGCGACATTCAGGCCTTGCCCAAAGGCGATGGTGATCGTATTCAGCTCGCCCCAGCGCTTGGGCACAAGAGGTTGCGCATTTTCGGGCAATTCCGTCACCAGACGGTCCAGTTGGCCCATTTTGCGAAGGTAGGCCTTGTGCCCCTCGACTCCAACCATCAACGCCATTTTCGCGGTGCCTATGTTGGACGAATAAGTGAAGACTTCGGGCAGGCTGAGAATGCGGTTCTGCGGATGGAAGTCGCCAATCTTGAAGCCGCCGTAGCGCAGCGACGAGCGCGCGTCGAGCCGCGAATTCAGGTTGACCTTGTTGGCCTCGAGCGCCATGGCGATGGTCAGCGCCTTGAAGGTCGAGCCCATTTCGTAAACGCCCACCGCCATGCGGTTGATGCTCTTGGCTTCAAGCGCGTCCGTCGGCGTGTTGGGATCATAATCGGGCAGCGAAGCCAGCGCGACGATCTCGCCCGTGTTCACGTCGAGGATGGCGGCGGCCGCGCCCTTCGCCTTGAACCTTTCGACGCCCTTGGAGAGCTCGTCGCGCAAAGCGTGCGTTACCCGCACGTCGATGGAAAGCTGGACCGGCTTCAGTTCCGCCGCCTCGATGCGAAAGCCCGCCTGGCTTAAATCGCCGAGGCCCTGGCCGTCGATGTACTTTTCGATGCCGGCAATGCCGATGTTGTCGGTGTTGGTGTAGCCCAGCACATGCGCGCCGATCGGTCCATTGGGATAGACGCGCTTATGTTCCGGCAGGAAACTGATTCCAGGCAAGCCGAGCCGAAAAACTTCCTGTTGTTCCTTCGGTTTGATGGCGCGTTTCACCCATACGAAGCCCTTGCGCGAGCCAAGCCGTTCGCGCAGATCACGCGCGTTGACGTCGGGCAGCACGGCGGTGAGCAATTCCACCGCCTCGTCCTTGTCGACGATGCGCCGTGGTTCGGCGAACACCGACATGATCTTCACGTCGGTGGCGAGCACAACGCCGTTGCGGTCGACAATATCCGGGCGCGGGCGCGACACGGCTTCCGACGCGGCGCGGCGCAGCGTCTGCGGGTCCGGCTTCAGGGCGAGATAGACGAGTTTGCCGCCGATAACGCAATAGAGCAGCGCGAATCCGCCAGCGACAAGGCGAATGCGCCACGTGCTCTTGTCGAGATGGGTGCGCATGAGATTGCGCGCGAACAGCATGGCCCGCAGCAGGCGGCTGGGCGCCGGCGGTTCAACCGCGACGGGTTCAGGCAACGGCAATTCCTGTTGGTTCAAGTCCAAATCACTCATCTTCGCTCACCCGCTTCAACGTGTCGCCGGCGTCGTCGAACGCGCGCCGCCCGCCCGCCCGTCGCGCGGCGTCGTAATATCGGAAAGGCCGAGCGCGTCGAGCTTGCGGCCGATGAGATCGGTCTTGCCAGCGCGATCGGGAATATCCGAGGGCTTGACGACCTGATCGATCGTTATGTTTTGCAGATCGAGGTGCCGCTCCGCCAACTGCTGCACGCGGCCGGGGCGGCTCAGCCAGGCGTAGTCGGCCTTTTGCATGCTTATGGCGTCTTTCTCGCGCTGGATGGCGTGCTGCGTCTTGACGATCTCGGCGGAATAGCGCGCGGTTTCGTATTTGATGGAATAGGCGTAGACCGCCGAGCCGAGCAGCGCGGCGATGGCGATCACGTTGAGCCAGCGGATCATCCTAGCGTCTCCGTTCCGGCAACGCGGGCAGGCTCGCCAGCCGCGCCAGTTCCTGGTCATGGCCGCGCGCCGGCGCGTCGGCGCGCTCCGCCCAGCGCAGTTTCGCCGAACGCGAGCGCGGGTTGCGCGCCTGCTCCGCTTCGCCCGCCGCGACAGGTTGCCGCCCGCACAGCGCGAACGTCGGCGGCGGCGGAACGGGTTCCCCCGGCAGCAACCGCGATTGCGCACGGCCACGCCCGGTCCGCGCCGCGAAAAATTGCTTTACGATGCGGTCTTCAAGCGAATGAAAAGACACGACGGCAAGCCGCCCGCCCGGCGCCAGAACCTTCTCCGCCGCCGTCAATCCCGTCACGAGTTCCATCAGTTCGTCGTTGACCGCGATGCGCAAAGCCTGAAAAGTCCGCGTCGCCGGATGAATGTCGTTGACCTTGTGCGGCACGATACGCGCGATGAGCCCCGCAAGCTGCAAGGTCGTTTCGAAAGGTCTGGCCACGCGGTCCATGGCGATGGCGCTGGCGATGCGGCGCGCGAGCCGCTCTTCACCGTAGTAAAAGAAGATGTCGGCGAGCCTTTCCTGACTGGCTTCATTGACGAGATCGGCGGCGCTTGGCCCGTCGCGTCCCATTCGCATGTCGAGGGGACCATCGAAGCGGAACGAGAAGCCGCGGTCGGCTTCGTCGATCTGCATGGACGAGACGCCGACATCGAAGGTCACGCCGTCAAAAGCGGCAAAACCGCCGCGCGAGGCGACTTCGGCGAGCGCGGAGAAACGCGCCTGTTCGAGCATGAGCCGGCCTTGCGACCGCGCAACCAACCCGGCGCCGCCCGCAATCGCAGCGGGATCGCGGTCGAGCGCCAGCACGCGCGTGTTGGCGGCGGCGAGGAGCGCCCGCGTATACCCGCCGGCTCCGAATGTCGCGTCGAGATAGAGCCCTCCCTCGCGCGGCGCGAGCGCGGATAGAACCTCCTCGAGAAGCACGGGAACGTGCCGGGCCGGTCCGCCTGCGGCGCGATCGGAATCATCGCCGCGGCCCGCCTTCATTCCCGTGCTCCTTGAGGTCGCGTCGGGGGGCCCGCCGCGTGTCTGGAGCTGAGCTCTTTCCGCAATCCGCGCACCCGGTCTCTGGCCTCGACCAGATGCGCGCGAAACCTGCCTGGCTCCCAGATCTGAAACTTGTGACCATGGCCCACAAAGGCCACCTCGACCGAGATGCCCGCGTAGGCTTTCAAACTCTCCGTAAGGATAACGCGCCCTTCCGAATCTACCTTCAACACCTCGCTGGTGCCCAGAAGCGCCGTCGAAAACAGGTCGCGCTCTTGCGAATATGGCGACAACGTTCCCAACAACCCCTCGATCTCCCGCAGCAGCAAGTTGCCGCCGCAGTCGAGCGCCTCCGCATCGAGCGAAGGATGCGTGTAGAGCCCCTCGAATCCGTCCCGCGCCAGCACCGTGCGAAACGGCGCCGGGATCGACACCCGCCCCTTCGCATCGAGGCGGTTGGTGAAATGCGAGACAAAAAGCTCCACAGGACCCACTCATAACCCGCGCAAAACGGAAGGCGCGGTTTCCCGATCGCGCCGGAACTCGGCGCGGGCGCCGGTCGTTGACCGACACAACCTCAAACGGGATTATTTGGGATAACATGGGATATTATGGGCGTCAACGTAAAAGTGAGTCGAAATGGGACGGATTCGTCACCACGCCCATTAGCTCCTGTTAAGGTTAACGAAGTGTTCAAAAAGCGCCCGACGTGCGGTAGGATTGCACGCCGCCGACTCGTTTCTGGAGAGAGCCGCAGCGGGCCGATGGTCAGTTGCAGCGGTATTAAACACGTCGGCGATCAACGTCGGCGAACAACGTCGGGGACATAATTTTCCATCATGGATTGGGCGAAAGCAGGACAGGCGCTGGCGCTCGCGGGTCTTCTTCTCGCGACCCACATGCCTGTGGCCGCGCAGTTCGATCCCGATAAATCACCCGTGGGGCCCGCCAGGCCGGTCGTCATCCCCCAAAGCTGCGACGCGCCGGGCATGCCCCGCGACAAGGCCCTCGCAACACCACGCCTCAAGCGCCTGCTGGCGAAAGGCGTGGATGTCCGCATCGCCGCTTTTGGCTCGTCCTCGACACAGGGAGTCGGCGCCTCTTCGCAGGCGATGGCGTTTCCCCTGCAGCTCCAGGCCATCCTGCGCCGCACCCTCAAACACGCCCACATCAATGTCGATAATATGGGCGTACCCGGCGAGATCGCCGCCGAGACGGCCGTGCGCATTCTCACCGACCTGGCAGCCGAGCCGCCCGCCTTCCTCATCTGGCAGGCGGGCGTCAACGACGGCATGCACGATGTCGCGGTCACCCGTTTTGAAAACGTGCTGCGCTCAACCATCGACGCGACGCGGCGCGCCGGCGTTGAAATGTCGCTGGTCGGGCAGCAATACACAGCCAAACTTGCCGAAGAACCTCATTACACCGCCATCGGTCGATCCATGGAGCGCATCGCCCGGGAAAAGGGCATCGCGTTCATTGACCGTTTCAGCGCGATGCGCGTGCTTGTGGCGGCCAATGGCGGCAGCGAGGAAATGCTCGCCGATGACAATTTTCACCTCAACGACTACGGCTATCGTTGCATGGCCGAGCATATCGCCAAATCCATCATTGAAGGGCTGAAGGCTGGGAATATGTGAACAGCGGGGCGGCCATGCCCCCTTAGCCTTGCCGACTTGCCTGGCCCGGAAATTGATCCCGAAGCCTTGGCCAACGTTGTGATCGCGCGCGCAGGCGGCGGCTCAAATCGCTGCCCCGACGCCGCGCTAACAAGACTCCCCTGACAAGCCGCGCATGTGACAAGCCCGCACTGGACCCGCGCCCGCCCGCCAGCTAGAAGGCGCGCAACCCCACTCATCAGGACATGTGAGCCACCATGGCGCGGCAATTTATCTATCATATGGAAGGTCTGACCAAGGCCTGGCCTGGCGGCAAGAAGGTGCTCGAAAACGTCCACCTCTCCTTCTATCCGGACGCCAAGATCGGCGTGCTCGGCGTCAACGGCTCGGGCAAATCCACCCTGCTGAAAATCATGGCCGGCATGGACACGGAATTCACCGGCGAGGGCTGGGTCGCCGAAGGCGCGCGCGTCGGCTATCTGCCGCAGGAACCGCATCTCGACGAGACACTTACCGTGCGCGGCAACGCCATGCTGGGAGTCAAAGCCAAGCAGGACATTCTCGACCGCTACAACGAACTCGCCATGAACTATTCGGACGAGACCGCGGACGAGATGACCAGACTGCAGGACCAGATCGAGGCGCAGGGCCTCTGGGATCTGGACTCCCAGGTCGAGCAGGCCATGGACGCGCTCGGCTGCCCGCCCGACGACTGGGAAGTCGCCAAGCTCTCGGGCGGCGAGCGCCGCCGCGTCGCGCTGTGCAAGCTGCTGCTGGAAAAGCCTGAACTGCTGCTGCTCGACGAACCCACCAACCATCTCGACGCCGAGACGGTAAACTGGCTCGAAGGCCATTTGCGCGCCTATGAAGGCGCCATTCTCATCGTCACCCATGATCGCTACTTCCTCGACAATGTCACCGGCTGGATTCTCGAACTCGATCGCGGCAAGGGCATTCCCTACGAGGGCAATTACACGTCCTGGCTAAAACAGAAGCACAAGCGCCTCGCCCAGGAAGCCAGCGAAGACAAGGCCCGCCAGCGCGCCATCGAAGCGGAAAGCGACTGGATTTCCGCCTCGCCGAAAGCCCGTCAGGCCAAATCCAAGGCGCGCATCCAGCGCTACGAAGATCTCGTCGCCAAGCAGGACGACAAGATCACCGGCATCACCCAGATCATCATCCCCGTGGCGGAACGGCTGGGCAACCGCGTCGTGGAATTCGAGGGCCTGTCGAAAGGCTACGGCGACAAGCTTCTCATTGAAAATCTCACCTTCAAGCTGCCGCCCGGCGGCATCGTCGGCGTCATCGGCCCCAACGGCGCCGGCAAGACCACCCTGTTCCGCATGATCACCGGACAGGAAAAGCCCGACGCCGGCGCGATCAGCATCGGCGACAGCGTGCAACTCGGCTATGTCGATCAATCGCGCGACAGCCTCAACGACAAGAACAACGTCTGGGAAGAAATCTCCGGCGGCAACGACATCATCTATCTGGGCAAACAGACCATCAATTCACGCGGCTATTGCTCGACCTTCAACTTCCGCGGTCCCGACCAGCAGAAGAAGATCGGCATGCTCTCGGGCGGCGAACGCAACCGCGTGCATCTCGCCAAAATGCTCAAGAGCGGCTCGAACCTGCTGTTGCTCGACGAGCCCACCAACGATCTCGACATT
The DNA here is from genome assembly GCA_025363375.1 of Hyphomicrobiales bacterium. Lineage (GTDB taxonomy): Bacteria > Pseudomonadota > Alphaproteobacteria > Rhizobiales > Beijerinckiaceae > Terripilifer. The sequence goes on along the minus strand of JANYDZ010000490.1, from coordinate 2,130 downwards.
GAAACGCTGCGCGCGCTGGAGGAGGCTCTCACCGATTTCGCGGGATGCGCCGTCATCATCTCCCACGACCGCTTCTTCCTCGACCGCATCGCGACGCACATGCTGGCCTTCGAGGGCGATTCGCACGTCGAATGGTTCGAGGGAAATTTCCAGGAATACGAGGAGGACAAAAAGCGGCGGCTTGGGGTGAGCGAGCTGATTCCGCACCGGATGAAGTACAAGAAGTTTTCGCGGTGAGGGAACTAAAAACCTGGAAGGGGGGGGCGGTGTCGCTGGCGTCAACAATTGAATCAATCGCCGGCCTCATCCGCGCGAACAGCTATCGAAATGAAACCGACGTTCGCGAAGCAATTGTCAATCGCGTACTTCAGGAACTGGGATGGCAAGTTTACGATCCAGCAGCGGTGCGGCGCGAGTTCGCTGTCGATAAGAGACGCGTGGACTACGCGCTTTTTACTTCACCAGGTTCACCTTCCGTTTTCATCGAGGTTAAAGCTCCCAACATCGGCGACGACGGAGACAGGCAATTGTTTGAGTACGCTTTTCATCAGGGCGTTCCATTCGCGATTCTTGTTAACGGCAGGGACTGGAGTTTCTATCTCCCTGCGGAACAGGGAAGCTATTTGGAAAGGCGCGTACAAAAGCTCGATCTGCTCGAACGCGAAGCGAAAGACGCTGCCGCTGTCCTTGAGCGGTACCTTCGAGTTGATCGTGTCAAGAGCGGCGAAGCTCATTCAGACGCGAGAGCTGATTACCAAAGCGCCGCACGAATTCGGGACGCAAAGGGAGCTATCCCAAAAGCCTGGGACGAACTCGTCAGTGAACCGGACGAACTTTTGATCGAATTGATCGCTGAAAAAGTCGTCAGCTTGATTGGCTTTCGCCCAACCGACGAACAAATTGAGGTATTTTTATCAGCCCGTCCCAAACCGAGTGAATTCGTCAAAACAAATCAAGAACCGCTTATTAGCCGAAAAACTCAACCCATTCGAGAGGCGAGCCAACAGCCGACTTCCCGATCAATTGCCTTTCGATTTAGAGGCCAGAACTTAAATCAGCCAGACGCAATATCCGCGCTCATATTTATTTTGGAGAAGTTGGCGGATAGCGACTCTGATTTCATGGAGGAGTTCGCAAAGCGTGCTCCGGGTCGTCGTCGCAATCATATTTCCAGAGTCCGGGCTGATGTCTATCCCAACAAGCCAGACTTGGAGATTTACACGATCAAGGTAGCCAATGGGTGGTGGCTGGGAACAAATATTGCCAATCGTGAAAAAGAGAGGTTGGTTAGAATCGCCTGCGAAGTTGCCAAGCTTCAATTTGGCAGAGACATAGAGATCGCGTTTCCCAACTCTGGCGATTGACTCTGATCCACACATCTCGATTTTGCGACGACTTCGGACCATGAAACCCCCATACGACTTCTCCACCGCTCAACGCGGCAAGTTTCATCGCCCCGGCGCGAAACTGATCCCGCCGGTCCATCTCAAGCCCGAAACTCTGGACGACCTCGCGACCCGCGCCGAGGCGCGCGGCGTCACCCTGAACGAACTCGTCAACGAGTTCCTGAAGAAGGACATCGAATTGATCGAGTCCGCGCGGTAGCTCACCTCCCCGCCTGAAACGCGCAGCACCGCGAAGTCGATTTCCGCCACGCCGCTGGAGCCGCGATTCCGCAATCCTTCCCCTGTCGCCTGCCGGAACGCGGTTGCGGAAAGTGATCGCGCAGGGACGCGCGCGACACATGATGTTACGTTCAAATGTCGAGGCGAGGATAGCGGTGTTTTTTCCAAAACCTCGCGTGAAGCGACCGAGGCGCAGGAAGCGCCACGACCCGGATTTGAATTAGCCCGCGCGAAAATTGGCACATTGGGAACCGTATTCCGTATACGGTCTCCAATACGGTACGCGTGCATAAAAAAGATAAACGACATCATATATTTACAAGTGGGCGGATCGATTGCGACGAACGATTTCGCGCTACGACCTTTTCCTTTCAGTCGGATTCGTCGGCCTCGGCCGGAATCGATTTCCAGTTCAAAAAATCGGTCAGTTGCGCTGGCTTTGTAATTTACTCCGTACAGATGACAGACGCGCTAGCAGTTTCGCTGGCATCATTCCCGGCGCATG
>JANYDZ010000464.1 GCA_025363375.1 Hyphomicrobiales bacterium | reverse complement strand
TCATCGACCTGATGGGCGGGCAGGTGCATGTTTATTTCTCGGCCGTTCCTGAGGCGATGGAACATGTCAGGGCGGGAAAAATCCGCGCCCTGGCCGTGACCTCCTCGATGCGCCTCGACGCCTTGCCGGAAATTCCCGCTGTGGCCGAGGCCGTGCCCGGCTACGAAGCAAGCAGCTGGCAGGGTATCGGTGCACCGGCGAACACACCTGCAGAAATCATCGATATGCTCAACAAGGCGATCAACGCGGGGCTCGCTGATCCCGGGATGAAGTCGCGAATTAGCGATCTCGGCGGCACGGTCCTCACTGGTGCGCCCGCTGAATTCGGAAAATTGATCGCGGACGAAACCGAAAAGTGGGGCGGCCTGATCCGGTCAGCGAATCTCAAGCCGGATTGACCTGGGCCTTTGGCGAATAAATTTGCCGAATTTCGTGATTTTCAAGGAGCGCCGCGACTGCAAAAGTTGGAGGTTTTGCAAACTTGCGGTCTGTTTAGGGTCGATTGTCGAAAGTCTCAAGATTTGCGCGACGAGCGCGATTTCGGCGCTCCGGGGAACAGCGGCGAGGCTGAGGACGCGCCGCCAACGTCGTCCCGCCTTTGGCGGTCGGTGTCAGGGGGATGCGTCGATTGAAGAGGGCGAACATTCAGCGACGATCCCGGCAAATAAGCGAAATCTTCCCGCAAAATCATCCCGCGGGACATCGCTTCGAGGCGGGTCCCATTATCCCGCAAACTCCGCCCGCGAATATCCCTGCGCGAACAGCAGCGCGCTCAGATCGCCAAAATCCACGCGCGCATGGGCTGCCGCCGCGACGGCGGGCTTGGCGTGGAAAGCGACGCCGAGACCGGCTTCGCCGATCATGCCGAGATCGTTGGCGCCGTCGCCGACCGCCATCGTTTCCTCTTTTACGAGGCCGCGCGCGGCGCGCATCTCCACCAGTGTTTCGAATTTCGCCTGGCGGCCGAGGACGGGTTCGGCGACCTTGCCGGTGAACTTGCCGTCTTCCACCAGCAATGTGTTGGCGCGGTTTTCGTCAAAGCCGATTTTCTCCGCGATCACGCGCGTGAACAGCGTAAAGCCGCCAGAGACCAACGCGGCATAAGCGCCATGCGCCCGCATGGTGCGCACCAGAACCGTGCCGCCCGGCGTCAGTTTTATGCGCTCGACGATGACCTGATCGACGACGGACGCGTCAAGCCCCGTCAGCAGCGCCACCCGCGCGCGCAAGGATGTTTCAAACACCAGTTCGCCGCGCATGGCGCGCTCGGTGATTTCAGAAACCTGCGCTTTCTTGCCGACGAGATCGGCGAGTTCGTCGATGCACTCCTGCATGACCATTGTGGAATCCATGTCGGCCAGAAACAGCTTTTTGCGGCGATGGGTTTTGGGCTGCACAAAAAGATCGACGGGCGCGTCGCCAAGCTCGAGCCGAATGGCTTGCGCGACGCGGCGGTTGTCGAACCCGGCCGGGGGTGCGAAAGGAATGTCGGCGGCATAGCCGGCGTCGAGCCACGCGGGCTCGCCGGCCGCGGGCAAATGTCCAGCGAGGTTCGCCAGCAGGGCGGCGTCAAGCGCGGCGCGCCGGGACGGCGGGGAAACGAGGGTCAGAACGTGCGTCATGGCGGTGCGATCGGGCTTTCGGGAGGCGGGCGCCGATGAGCGGGCCGCAAGCCATCCTCATCGCAGGACCGACGGCGAGCGGCAAGTCCGAGCTGGCGATTTCCCTCGCGCGGCGGCTCGGCGGAATCGTCGTCAACGCGGATTCCATGCAGGTCTACGCCGATCTGCGCGTGCTTTCCGCGCGGCCGTCGGCGGCGCAGGAACGCGCGGCGCCGCACATGTTGTTCGGCCACGTGGACGGCGCGGTGAATTATTCGGTCGGGCGCTACCTTGCCGACGCGGCGGCGGCGCTTGAGCGGGCGCGCGCGGAGGGCGGGCCGCCGATTTTCGTCGGCGGCACCGGCATGTATTTCAAGGCGCTGCTGCGCGGTTTGTCGGCGGTGCCGAACGTGCCGGAGGATGTGCGCGTCAGAGTCAGGAATTGCGCGCAACAAATGACAATTTCGCAATTGTTCGCGCATCTTTGCGAGCGCGATCCGCGCGCGGCCGCGCGGCTGCGCCCGAGCGATCCGCAGCGGATCGTCCGCGCGCTGGAAGTGCTTGAAGCCACAGGGAGAAGTCTTGTGGATTTTCAAGGCGCGCGCGCCGGCGCGCTGCTTGAAATTGAAAAATGCGTCGGGGTTTTTCTCGAAGTGGAACGCAAGGTTCTCACCGCGCGCATCGACGCGCGTTTCGACGCGATGATCGCCGCGGGCGCGCTTGAAGAAGCGCGGGCGTTGTCGGAGCGTCGCCTCGATCCCGCGCTGCCTGTGACGCGCGCCCACGGCATGCCGGGCCTGCTGGGGTTTCTGCGCGGCGAAATCACGCGCGAACGAGCGGTCGAGAAAGGCAAGATCGACACGCGCCGCTACGCCAGGCGTCAGCATACTTTCGCGCGGCATCAATTGTCTGAATTTGACTGGGTTTCGCCCGAAACCGCGGAGGCGCGGATTGACGCGGCTTGCGCGCGGGTTTCTACTGACGCGATCCAAACCGTGAGATCGCCATGAAATCCTCAATCTTTCATTGTTTTGCCGTCGAACAGCCGCTACGTCGCCGGGCGTTTCTCGCCGGCGTCGCGGGCCTCGCCGCCAGCGCGCCGTTTTGCGCGCGCGCCGCCGCGCGTTTGAAAATCGGCGATGTCGCCGACAGCGACGCCAAAGCCACCGCGCTCGCGCGCGGGCTTCTGGGCCAAGACATCGTTTTGCGCGGCTATTTCGCGCCGAGCGTCGTGGACGGCGAATTTGCGCTCTACGAGGCGCCCGCCGCGCCGTGCCAATTGTGCGGGGGCTTGCACGACGCGGGCGCAAATCTGGTTGTCGTCGGCGCGGAAATTCCCGCCGATGTCTCGATGCTGCGGTTGATCGAGGTCGCCGGACGCGTGGAAATCGAAGGCGAGGCGCTGCGCCTTGCCGCCGCGAAAATGCTCGTCGTGTGAACGTCGCTCTCTTGTGAGACCAAGCCATGTTGCACCGCCTAGCGCGACGCGTTGTTTTCTGCGCGATTGGCGCGACTTCCAGTGTTGCGCTCGCGCAGCCCGCCGATCTTGTTTTACGCAACGCGCGCATTCACACGGTCGATCAAAATTCGACAATCGCGCAAGCGCTCGCCATTCGCGGCGGGCGTTTCATCGTCGTGGGCGACGACGCGGCGGCGATGAAGGAGGCGGGGCCTTCGACGCAGGTCATTGATCTCGGCGGCAAAACAATCGTGCCGGGTCTGATCGACACGCATCTGCACATGGCGATGCACGCCGCCAATCGTCCCGCCGTGCAATTGCTCGACGCGCGCTCCATCGCCGACGTGCAAAAAGCCATTCGCGAACGCGCGGAACAAACGCCGGCGGGGCAATGGATCATCGCCTCGTCGGGCTGGCACGAGAGCCTGCTAGCCGAAGGCCGCTTGCCGACGCGATACGAGCTTGATCAGGCCGCGCCCGATCATCCCGTGTTCATTCCGCGCGGCGGCCATGTGGCGACGATCAACAGCAAGGCGCTGGCGCTCGCCAACATCTCGAAGGACACGAAGAATCCGCCGGGCGGCATCGTCGTGCGCGATCCCGACAACGGCGAGGCGACCGGGGTCCTGCTTGAAACAGCGGCGTTTTTCGCGCGGCGCGTCGTGCCGCCGCCGCCGGCGCCCGAGGCCATGACCGCGTTGATGAAAGACGCGATGGCCGATCTCAATTCCTATGGGATCGTCGGCGTCGTCGAGCCCGGCCTCGACGACCGCATGATGGATATCTATCAAAAAATGCGCGATTCCGGCGACATGACAATCCGCGTGGATTTGCTCTACCGCGCGATGTCGCCGGAGCAGGTGAAGAAGGGCCTCGCCTATTCCTCCATGCGCAACGACGACATGCTGCGTTTCGCCGGCATTAAATTTCCGCTCGACGGCGGAGTCGAGGGCGCCCGGTTGCGCGATCCCTATCGCATTGTGCCGGGCGAACAGCCGGACAATGATTACCGCGGCGTTCTGCTGCTGCCGCCGGGCGGCGAAGACGAGTTCGTGGAATCGCTGAAGCTGGTGGCGGACGCGGGATTGCAGGCGCAGACGCACGCGGTGGGCGACGAGACAATCGACGTGGTTGTGCGCGCCTATGAGCGCGTCAACGCGATGAAAAAAATCCGCGGTCTGCGCTGGACGGTGATGCATGTTTTTCTGCCGGGCGATGCCGCGATTCGCGCCATGCGCGAACTCGGCGTGATGGCGACGGCGCAGGATCATTCGGTTTTGCTGGGCCACAACGAGCGGCGCTGGTGGGGCGATGAGCGCGCGGCCTACGCCATCCCCATCCGCAAAATGATCGACGCGGGCCTGCACGTCGGCGGCGGCACGGACGGGCCGGTGGTGCCCGTCGATCCCTTCCTCTCGATGTGGTGGATGACGACGCGCATGACGCTCAACGGCTATGCGCTGGGGCCCGAACAGGCGATCACGGCGCAGGAGGCGCTGCGGCTATACACGATCAACAACGCGGTAATTCTCGGGGCGGAGCGCGACCGCGGCTCCATTGAAGTCGGCAAGCTCGCGGATGTCGCGGTGCTCTCGCAGGACATTCTCGGCGTGCCGACGCAGGCGATCCGCGACACGAAGGCGCTGATGACGCTGGTGGGCGGGCGGGTGACGCACCGGAGTGGGATGTGATTGTGGGAGCGCGGCGCCGGCGGGAACAGCTTTCTGCCGCTTGCGGGAGAAGGCGCGCGAAGCTGGGATGAGGGCACCGAGGCAAGGGCAAATGAAGATGAAAATTGATAAATTACAGATAGTTATACGAATTTTCGGAAATCACGCAGACCGTGTGGAAACGCTTCGCGATGGGCGGAAGCCACCTTTCGGCCGCTGGCGAGGGTGGCTTTTTGTCCCGCCGTTGAAAATCTCGCCCGTCGCGCTCCCCGAGGCTTGCCGAGG
>JANYDZ010000457.1 GCA_025363375.1 Hyphomicrobiales bacterium | reverse complement strand
TTCCGGATTTTCGCGGATCACCGCGTCGATGGCCTTGAACATGGCGCGCATATTGGCCTCCGACGCCGGGCTTTCGACCACGACGACAAGCTCGGGCTTGTTGGACGAGGCGCGCACCAGGCCCCAGGTTCCGTCCTCGACCGTCACGCGCACGCCGTTGACCGTCACGAGATCGCGGATTTTCTGGCCTATGACCTTGTCTCCCTTCGCCTGCATGGCCTGAAACCGCGCGACGAATTTATCCACCAGGCCGTATTTCACTTCATCGGCGCAATGCGGCGACATGGTGGGCGAGCCCCAGGTCTTGGGCAGCGCCTTGTAGAGATCGGACATGGTTTTCCCGGGATTGCGGTCAAGCATGTCGATGACATGGATCGCCGTCACCACGCCGTCGTCGTAGCCGCGGCCGATCGGCGTGTTGAAAAAGAAGTGTCCCGACTTTTCGAAGCCCGCGAGCGCCTGCAAATCCGTCACGCGCCGCTTGATGTAGGAATGGCCGGTCTTCCAGTAATCCGCCTTGACGCCGCGCGCGATGAGCTCGGGGTCCGTGGCGAAAAGGCCGGTGGATTTCACGTCGACGACAAATGTCGCGTTCGGATGCAGCTTCGACAGGTCGCGCGCCAGCATGACGCCGATCTTGTCGGCGAAAATTTCCTCGCCGTGATTGTCGACAACGCCGCACCGGTCGCCGTCGCCGTCAAAGCCGAGGCCGACGTCGGCGCCCGTCTCGCGCACCTTGTCGGCGATGGCGTGCAACATTTTCAGGTCTTCGGGGTTGGGATTGTAGCGCGGAAAATTGTAGTCGAGTTCGACGTCGAGCGGAACCACTTCGCAACCCAGCGCCTCCAGCACTTGCGGCGCAAACGCGCCCGCCGTGCCGTTGCCGCAAGCCGCGACGACCTTCAGTTTGCGTCTGATTTTCGGGCGATCGACGAGATCCGCGTGATAGCGCGCGGGGAAGTTCTCAACGAAGCGGTAGGAGCCGCCGTCCGCGTAGCGGAAGCGCCCTTCGAGCACGATGTCGCGCAGGCGGCCCATTTCGTCGGGACCGAAAGTGACGGGCCGCTGCGCGCCCATCTTCACGCCTGTCCACCCATTGTCGTTGTGCGACGCGGTGACCATGGCGACGGCGGCGACATCGAGATCAAATTGCGCGAAATAGGCCATGGGCGACAGCGCCAGGCCGATGTCGTGCACCTTGACGCCGGCGGCCATGAGGCCTGTCACCAGCGCGTATTTGATCGAAGACGAATAGGAACGGTAATCGTGGCCCGTCACAAGCTCCATCTTGACGCCCATCTCGTGCAGCAACGCGCCAAGGCCAAGCCCGAGCGCCTGAACGCCCATGAGATTGATCTCCTTTCCGAACAGCCAGCGCGCGTCGTATTCGCGAAAGCCGGTGGCCTTCACAAAGGGGCCAGCTTCAAATTCATAGGTGTTTTGAATCAGGCTTTGGGAGGGCTTGGGATACATGAAAACCTCTTGTGGGATGAGTTTTTAGTGTCGATCCGCGGTTGGGAGCAACGCCGCGGCGCCTGGAGACTTTTCACTTGAAGATGGCGGCAGAAAGACGGACAAGGCGCCGCTACTGACGCAGCACGAGATTGCCGCCCGTCACTTCGAAACCGGAGAGCTTCTTGAGGAAGCTCATGCCCAGCAAGGTCTTGCCCTTGACGTCCCGCGGCATGACGAGCGCGTCGACATTGCGCACCTCCAGAGTGCCGAGCCGAACCTCCCGCACATTGACGCGCGCGGCTTTGGCCATGCCGTTGGCGGTGGCGATATTGGCCGTGTAGTCGGCCGGCGCCGGGCGGATGCCGAGTTTGCCGGCGTCTTCGTAGGTCAGCGAAAGCAATGTCGCGCCGGTATCGACGAGCACGGAAACGCGCTGACCCTCCACCTCTATGTCCGTCTCGTAATGGCCTCCCGGGCCCGGACGCAGCTCCATGCGGCCGTAGCCCGAACCAGTGGAGACCGCCGCCGTTTGAACCGGCGCGGCCGGTTTTGCGGCGGGCGCCGAATCACGCGAGAATTGCATGCCCTCGAACCAGCCGCCGAACCAGCTTTTTGCCTTTACGGAGGGCGCCGGAGCCGCGTTCGCCGCAGTGGCCGCGCCGATTGTATGGGCGGATTGCGCGGGCGGCGTCACCGTGGATGAAAGCATCGTGCCCGCGAAAGCGGCGACAAGGGCTGCGCCGACGGTGAGCTTGATCAATCCGGAAAACATGCCGGCTCCAAATGATACGGGGCCGCCTTGCGATCCGACCGCCCGAGGCGAAATTGTTCGCACGGTTCGCCTTCATTTTCGTTAACATGTCGCAAACAGGCTGGAGCCCTTGCGTTCATCGCGCGCGCACGAGGCCCGCGTCGCTGAGCCGGCGCTGGAATCCCAGTATTCTCTCATGGTCCGCGCAGGTCCAGTAGCGCCCGTCGCAGTCGCGCATCATGTCCAGCCGCTCACGCCATGAAGCGGGCAACGGCAGGCGGGCGGAATTCAACAGGACCGCCCCCAGATATGCGGCGTCGACGATATCGGGCGCCGGCAAGGCCGGCGGTCGCCAGCCGATGCCGTCCACGGCGTAGAAGGTGACGAACCCCGGCGAGTCCGGGGGCAGGTGAACATCCTCCACGCTGATATCATCCGGCAGGCCAATGAGCGCGCGCGTCGCCAGCGGGTGATGGTCGCCGTAGCGCACAATCAGGAAGGCCTCGTCGGGGAAACGCCGCTTCAACTCGGCGCGCAGCCAGTCGTCGTCCATTTTGACCATGGCCAGACGGCGCAGATATTCATGCACTTCGGGATGCGCGCCGGGCGCCCCGCCGGGCACGTCGAGCCCCGGCTCGTATTTAACGTCGTAGGGCCAATGCGCCGACATGGTTTCAATGAATTGAAAGAGCGGTTGGCGCGACGACGCCAGATGGCGCTCGATTTCACGCAAGGCGTTGCCAAAAAAGAACCGGTCGCGCTCGTTCTCGTAAACGTTGCCCTGCGCGGTCTGGTCGAAGATTTCCTTGACGCCGATGGATTCATAAAAGCGCGCGACGCCCATGAACTGTTTCGGCCAGGCGGTGAACATCATATTGCGATAGCCGCAACCCGCGAGGATCTGGGGCACCGTTTCCTTCAATCGTCCGCGCATGAAAGGCTGCACGAAATTGCTCATGGAGCCGAAACTTCGCGCGGACACGCCCGCCAGCACCGAAAATTGCGTCAGCCAGGAAGCGCCGCCGTAGGTCTCGACGCGCAGATGGTGCAGGACGCCGTCATGGGACAGGAAAAAAGGGTCCAGCGACCTGTCGTAGGAAAGTCCGGGAAAAACCGAGGGCGGCGTCACCGATTCCTCGTGGATGAGCAAAATGTGCGGCGGGCGTCGCGGCGTTCCGCAAACAAAGTCCCCCGCCAGCGCCCGCCCGTTGGCCGCGCCCAGTTCGAACAGGCCGCCGCGCCGCAAGGCTTGCCCGGCTTCGCCGAACGAGCGGTAAAAGCCGGAGACGTAGAGGCCGTCCCAGAAAAACTGCGTGTGTCCGCGCTCGGGCAGACGCAGCGCCGCAAACAAAGCCACGCCCGCGCCCGCAAGCGACAAAACCAAAGCCGCAATGCGGGGAATTGAGGCACGCTCGACGCGCGCGATCAAAGTCAAAACGGCGAGAATTGCGGCGCCGCCAATGGCGCAGGCCAGCCATTCGCGCCAGTGAACACGGATGGCTTGCGTCAAATCGTTCCATGCGAACAGTATATTGACCAAATCCCAGGCGTGAAAAATCATTCCTTCATCGGCGCGTTTCAGCCGCGCGATTGTGAAAATAGCCAGGGTCGCCGCGATCATTGCGGCCACGGAGAAGAACGGGCGGCGGCTCGCGAGCAATATGAGCCCCATAAGCAAGCCGGTGACGCCGAACGCCAGCGCGCGGCCCGTAGGTTCGCTCTCGTGGCGCCACAACCATGCGGCCAGAGCCAGCAAGGCGGCGAAGGCGGAAACCGCGGAAATCCACAATGGCAATCGAAAGGACGAACCGTTCATGCGAGCCTCTATAACGGAACCGCGCAAAATGGGAACCGCGGCCCGCCGTTGCATGTCGAGCGCCGCGTCCGGTATTCTGCCGCCAGACGCGCGAAGGAAGGCAAACAGCATGAAATTGCGGATGGTTATGGCGCGCGCCGGCGTGTTTCTCGCGGCGCTTCCGGCGATTCTGGCGCCGCGCGCGGCCTGCGCCCAGGACGTCTTCCTTGGCGACAAGCTGTCGATCACCATCGGCACGCCGGCGGGCGGCGGCTATGACATTTATGGCCGGCTCGCGGCGCGGCACCTGGGGCGCTTTTTGCCCGGCAACCCGACGATCGTGGCGAGCAACATGCCGGGCGCGGGCTCCCTGATCGCCGCCAACTGGCTCTACAATATCGCGCCAAAGGACGGGACCGCCATCGCCATCACCCAGAGCGCCACCCTGTTCGAATCCCTGCTCGGCAACAGGAACGCGCATCTCGACGCGACAAAACTCGGCTGGCTCGGCAGCCTCAATGATTACACCGCGCTCGCCATGGTGTGGGCGACGACGCCCTTCGCCAGCGCGCAGGACACGGTGAGACAGGAAATCCTCGTCGGCGCGGGCGGCACAAGTTCGGACGTGACGCTGTGGCCGAACGTGCTCAACGCGCTCGCCGGTACGAAGTTCAAGCTGGTCAACGGCTATCCCGGCACCGCCGCGATCTCGCTCGCCATGGAACGCGGCGAGGTGCAAGGGGTGGTGGGCGATGATTTCGATTCCGTGCGCGCCGGCAGGCAAGACTGGATCGCGGAAAAGAAGGTCCGCTTTCTGTTGCAATTGCGCACGGAGCGCCATCCCGATTTGCCCGACACGGCGACGGGCCTGGAACTGGCGAAGGACGACGAGTCCCGCGCCGTGCTGCGCCTGCTGATCGAGCGTCAGAAATACGGACGCAACTTCATTGTTCCACCCGGCGTCAAGCCCGAGGCGCTCGCCACGCTGCGCCGGGCTTTCGCGGCGATGGCGAAAGACCCGGAGTTTTTGCGCGAGGCCGAACGCATGCGCGTGACGCTGAATTTTGTGCCGGGCGAAGTCGTGGCGGAGTTGGTGAACGACATCCACAAGGCGCCGCGCGCGGTGATCGAGCGGGCGACGAAGGTGCTGAGAGCGGTGGACCCGTGAGGGTGATAGTGTCGCCCCTCCGCTCGTTCTATCGGGATTGGGGCCTTCAAACCGCGCTGAATGCGAAGGGCGACGACGATCAGACATGGCCAGAACACCTGGCGAGCGCGCCCTCGCCCGGCAAAATATATTGCGGCCCGGATCGCCTTCGGCGCCCGGGATGAAGCGGCTGACGTTTTCGGCGGCGCAAATGGTCAAGACGTGTCGGGCGCCAGCGCCTCGCGGGCGAGCCAGTCGCATCGATGCAGCACGCGATCGATTTCCTGAAGGGGCTGCTTGCGGAAGCCCGGCGCGGGTCCGGGCCGCAGGGGCCCCTGGAGCTTCAGGCGCGGCGACTTCTCGCGTCTGGCCAGCGCGCGGGCGAGGCGCCTGGCCTGACGCGGCAAATCGTCGAGGGCGGTTTTCAGGGCCTCAAGCCTGCGCGCGAGATGTGCCGGAGTCTCAAGACCGTCGCTCGGCGACGGCGGCTCGCCCCCCAACGAAATCCGGCGGACTTCGCCGTTGCCGAAAAACGAGATGCGCGGCTGCGCGCGGGGGTCGGGTTTGGGCCGGGGCGGCTCGCGGAAAAAACGCTGCCGGGGGTCGAAGAGTTGAAAGGACAGGCGCGGTTTTCTTTGTCGCGCGCGAACAAGGCCCGCAGGCCCGGGACGCGGGGGCGATGCTTTCACTTTGATGGTCCGCGCCAGGACCACGATCAAACGCCGCGCGGCGGATTCGGCCGGCCGCAACATTCTGAGAATAGCGCGATGCAGCTGCCTCGAAATGCGCCCGGGAACGGCGCCAGCCGTCAATCCCAGCAGCGCGAAGAGACCCGCAAGGATGCGCGCGAGGGCGATTTTGTTGGGATCGATGGATTGGCACGGGTGCAAGACGGGCTCTTTGGTTATGGAACAAACAGAGAACATAGAATGTGGGAATAATTTGTCAAGTCGGCATCCCGATTTGCCGGACGTGGCGACGGGGCTGGAACCGGCGAGCGCTGACGAGTCCCGCGCGGCGCCGCGCTTGCTGATTGAGCGGTAGAAATACAGACGCAATTTTATTGTCCCGCCCGCAGTCAGGCCCGAGGCGCTCGCCACCCTGCGCCGCGCTTTCGCGGCGATGGCCAGGGACCCGGAGTTTTTGCGCGAGGCCGAACGCATGCGCGTGACGCTGAATTTTGTGCCGGGCGAGACCGTGGGCGCGCTGGCGGACGAAATCCACAAGGCGCCGCGCACGGTGATAGAGCGGGCGACGAGGGTGCTGAGGGCGGTGGACCCGTGAGGGGGGATGAGCAACCATCCTGGACTATTGTCCAGGATGGTTGAGACTATAAATCCATGCTTTCTTGTCGGCATCAAATCCGTGGAGGCTGACATGTTCGATCTTTACATTCGTCACGGCCGCAGGGCGCCAAGGGAACCACTGAACGATTGGGGAGAAAGCGCCCCAAGTTTGAGGAATTGTGTTGAGCTACATTCG
>JANYDZ010000452.1 GCA_025363375.1 Hyphomicrobiales bacterium | reverse complement strand
CGGCAGCGCGGCGGCCGCCTTCGCCGCTGTCGTGATGGCGTTCGACCGGCCCGCCGACGGCGAGCACATGCTTGTCATCGAGCAGGGCTTTGAGATGGGCCGACCGAGCCTGATTTCCCTCGGGCTGGAGGTCGAGGGCGGCGCGCTGCGGGCCGCGACCGTCGGCGGCTCGGTGGTGATCGTCTCCGAAGGGATGCTGCGGCTGTGAACGAGATCGAAGCCGTCGACGCGCTCGATTTTCGTCTCGGGCCCGGCGTGTGGGATTTTGCTCAGCAACGGGCGGCCGAGATTGCGGCGCATTGGCAGAAGCGCCTCGCCGCGCAACCGCGCCTGTTCAACGGCCGCGTGCTGATGCTCGGGCGCCACGCGATCGAGACACAGGGCGGCCAGCGCCTGCTGCGCGGCGAATTCATCGAGACTGATTTCGCCGATTTTCTCGCCTGGCGCGCCTTCGGCTTTCCCGCCGCCAACGCCTGCAACGGGTTTGCGATGGCGGCGCTGCGCGGATCGGACGGCGCTTTTTTGCTGGGCGAGATGTCGCCCCATACCGCCAGCGCCGGCTCGATCTATTTCGCCGCCGGCACGCCCGACCGCCAGGACGTGTTCGGCGACCGCGTTGACCTCGACGCCAGCGTGCGGCGCGAATTGTTCGAGGAGACGGGGTTGCGGGCGCAGGAGGCCGAGATCGCGCCGGGCTGGATCGTCGCGCGCGGGAGCGGCCGCGTCGCCTGCATGAAGCCGATGCGGCTCACCGTGACGGCTGAGGCCGCCAAGGCGCGTATCGACGCCACGCTGGCCGCCGATCCCGCCCCGGAGTTTTCGCGCATGCATGTCGTGCGCGGCGAGGCGGATTTTGTCCCCGCCATGCCGCCCTTCGTGCGCGATTACATGGGGCATGTGTTCGCGGGCGAGCGCGGTTGAGGCCTACGGCGTGCCGGTTGTGACAAAGCAATTCATGACCGAGCCGCTGCTACGTAAGCCCAGGCGCACAAAATCCTTGATCGCTCGATATTCGCTCGGCATTGAGGAACTGCCGCCCGAACCCGCGTTTGCCCACCGATGCAACATGACAATGGTGTCCACGATCCCGGCGTTGGCGGCGCGCAGCGTGCCGAGCGAGCCGTCAGCGGTTTCGAACAGGAACTTGTGAAAACTCAGCACGAACTGACGTGAGTTGGTTCCGTTGCCGAGCGGCAGATTCGCGACGTCGCCCCAAGTCTTGAAAGTGTCTTGCATCCATTGCGCGTCCGCCACGCTGCGCCGGCCCTTCGCGACTCCCAGCGGCACGGGCGTGTTGTCGCCGGGCGCGATGTCGGTCCAAAAAATCACGCGGTCGTCGTGACGCTGCTCCATTGCTTCCAGAATGCACAGGAAACGGTCGCGCTGCGGGTCGCTCGAATGCTCGACTTCAAATTTCAGCTTCTTGAGCTTGTCCCACCACGGGAGCGTCGTTGACGGGGTAACGAAGGGCGTCGGCGGAATATAGACTTTGCCCTTCGCCTTGTCGGCCCCCACAAAGGCGTAGTTGCGGCCTTGGTCCGTGCTGTTGCGGCATCCCACGAGTTCGCGCAGGTACCAGTTCACTTCCTCGGGAACATAGGTCGCGAAGTTGAAATGGATCAGACCCCAGACATCGACACGCTCGCGGTCGGCGATCTTCCTCCAATTGTCGTCGTCCTTGACGGGATATTCGCGGCCGTTCGGTGGCGGCCAAAGACCGCGTTTGTGCACGGGGTTTATCGGGGTTCGCAAGTTGACCATAGGAATTTCCCACGTCGGGCCGGCCCCATGGCCGGCGGTGGTGAGACCTTCGCCAAAAAAGCCCTCGTGCGCTGTTCCCTCGGGAACAGGGAGGATGATTCCTCCGTTGCGAGAGTCGTGTCGCCAAAATGATAGTTGAGAGCAGCGCGCGCGCCGCGCGATATTTCGCGGGAAGCCATGATCGAAAGCCGAGCCCGATCGCGCCGCAACCGCAAGCTCACCAAACCTTGGTCACGGCAAAGCCGCGCTGGCGAAACAGCGCGATCAGGCCGCGCGGCCCTGAGAGGTGCAGCGCCCCGACCGCGATGAAGGCGCCGCCCTTGGCCAGCAGCGGCGCGGCCCGGTCCGCCATCACGTCGTTGCGGTCGGCGAGCAGTTTGCGCGTGAGTTCCGCCGTCGCCTCGCGGTCGGCGGCGGAAAGTCCCGGCGCGGCGTCGAGCACCGCCAGCGCCGCCGTCGGCCGTTTCTGCATGTAGAGCGACAGCAGGGTCGCATAGCCGCCATCGGCAAGGGCGCCGCCCTGCGCCATCGAGGTCAACTGGCGCGCCGCCAGCGCCAGCG
>JANYDZ010000434.1 GCA_025363375.1 Hyphomicrobiales bacterium | reverse complement strand
CCCCGCGGGATCGCCGGCGCGACATTGCGAATTTGCGCAATGTTCCGCTCGATGGCGGTTTCCACGGGGAAGTCGGGGACGGCGCCGTTCACGTCCTGCACTTCGCTCGAGCAGTCGAATTGAATGACCAGCTTGTCGTGCGGAATTTTCGACGCGATCATTTCGATCTCGTTGCGCAGCGATTCTTCATAACCCGGCCGCATCCTGTCGATGTCGCCGGACGTGGGAAACACCCGCGGCGCCAGCACGCTGTTTGGCGCGGGCATCGAGACCTGAAATTTCAACGCCTTGGGCAGGACGCCCTTTTCCTTCATGGTCTCGAACACATAATAGGAATTGAGCGCGTCGCGCGCGAAGCCGAGACGCCAGCCCGGATCGCCAAATCGAACGGCGTCGACGCCCTCCTTCACGCGGAACTGCCAGCGGTCGAGATTGTCGCGCGGAAACTGCCGCTCGACGCCGTTGGCCTCCGGACGCGGGCGCGCGATCACGTCAAGTTCGGGATGCCCGGCGAACACCTGATAATGCACGCGGCTGATCCAGTGGCGGCGCGGCCCCACCTCGCCATCCGGCATGCACATCATGTAGGGCGCAAGCGGCGGCCCGAACATTTCAAAGACTTCGCGAACCGTGTCCAGCGGAATGCTGCCGATAAGCAATAGATCCCTGGACAAAGCTGTCTCCAAAGCATGAGCCAGCCGAGGGGGCCGAACCGCGCCAATTTATTGCCACGCCGGGCCGGCCCGGCGCAACCAATCATTTGGCCGCCTCGCCGCGGCCACGCCGTCGCCGTCGGGCCGATGCGGCGCTTGCCGATGCGGACAGAAGGTTTCCTTTCGCGGAGAATGTTATAGAAGGCGGCAACGGGGCTTTGGCCCGCGCGCAACTCAGGGGAAACAACATGCCCGCACTCAGCCAGATCAAGGACGACCTCGTCACCGCGAACCGCGTGCTGGCGCGACATAATGTCGTCGATTCCTTTGGGCACGTCTCGATCCGTCACCCGGAAAACCCAGCTCACTTCCTGTTGTCCCGCGCGCGCGCGCCAAATTGCGTCGAGATCGGCGACATCATGGAATTCACCCATGAAGGCGAGATTGTCGGCCACAACGCGGGCAAGCCCTATTCGGAGCGTTTCATTCACGGCGCCGTCTACGAAGCCCGTCCCGATGTGATGGCCGTCGTGCACAATCATTCGCCGAACGTCGTGCCCTTCACCGTGCAGTCGAAGAAGAAGATGCGCCCGATCATGCATATGTGCGCGCCCATCGGGAACGACATCCCCACCTGGGACATCGCGCATAAATTCGGCACCACGAACCTGCTCGTCACCAGCATGGAAATGGGCCGCGATCTCGCGCAGTGCCTGCGGCACCGCACGGTCTCGTTGATGCGCGGCCACGGCAGCGTCGTCGTCGGCGCAAGCCTGCGCGAAGTCGTGTTCACGTCCATTTATATGGAGGTCAACGCGGAAATGCTGATCAAGGCCTATCAACTTGGCGAAGGCGACATACAGCCGCTCAGCGACGGGGAAGTCGCCGCCAACGCCGGCGGGCGCGCCGGCTTCACCTTGGAGCGCGGCTGGGAAAACTGGTGCCGCGAAACGGACCGCCCGTACTATCCGATGGATTGGAACATGGGCGAGGGGTTTTCCAAGACGGACAAGTAGTCAATCCGTCGCCTTGAAGCCCGTCGCCTTGACGATGCGCGCCCAACGCTCCGAGCCCTTGCGAATGGATTCTTCCATCGCGGGGCCGGTTTCCGCGACGATGTCGAGCCCTTGCGCCTTCAACGCCGCCTGAACCTGCGCGTCGGCGTGCGCCAGCTTTGCCGCCGCGACGATCTTCGACTTTATGTCGTCGGGCGTGTTCGAGCGCACCATGATCCCGTACCAGACGGTCGCCAGAAAATCGGGATAGCCGAGTTCGGTGAATGTCGGCGCGTCCGGCAACGACGCAAAACGCCTGGAACCTGTTGTCGCAATGGCTCGAATGGAGCCGGCCTGTATCTGGCCCAGCACGCTTGGCAATTGCGTGAACCCCAGCAGCACTTGCCCGCCCATGAGGTCGGTCACCTGCGGCGCCGAGCCGCGGTAGGGCACGTGCGCCAGATCGAGGCCGAATTTCTCGTTGAGCTGTACGCCGAGGAAGTGACCGGGCGTGCCCGGGCTGTAGGACGAGATCGACAGCCTGCCGGGATTCTTCCTGATCCAGTCGATGAGTTCCTGCAATGTGTTTGCGGGCACGCTGGGATGCACAACCAGCCCGATCGGGCCTTCGAGGCCTTTCATCAGCACCGTGAAATCATCGGCCTTCCAGCGCAGGCCGGAATAGACCAACGGGTTGATCTCGATCATCGACTGCGTGCCGATCCAGACGGTCTTGCCGTCGGCGGGCGCGTCGATGGTCAATTGCGCGGCGACCGAGCCGTTGGCCCCGGGGCGCACTTCGGTCACGATCGTCGCGCCAAGCGTCTTGCCCATGTGTTCGCCGACGACGCGCGCATAGGCCTCGACGGGCCCGCCGGCGGCGGCGCCGACGAAGAAGCGCGTGAAGTCGCGGCCCTGCGCGCGCGCGCCCGGCGCGCCGGCGACAGCCAGCACGCCCGCCATGGCCGCGCGCCGCGTGATGGATGCATTCAAATGCTTTGCCATGCGTTCCCCTGTCCACGCGCCTGCCGCGCGTTTGACCGGAGAATGAGCCATGCCAACAAAACGGGCAAGAGTGTTGCCGGACAGAGCGTTGCGGCTCCCGCCCGCGCCTTCACGTTCAACAACGCCGCAGCCTACTTGATCCCCAGCAGCTTCTGCGCGTTCTTGTAGGCGATCTTGTTGAGCGCGGCCTTGGAGATGTCGAGCTTCTCGAGGATCTTGATGGTGTCGCGGATATAGCCTGGACCCTTCTCGGGATCGAAGGGGCAGTCGGAAGCAAACAACACCTTGTCGGCGCCGTAGAACGACAGGCCGCATTCCGTCGCGGCGCGCGAACCGAACACCGCGCTGTCGGCGTAGAAATCCTTGAAATAATCGAGCGGACGACGCTTCATGTTTTTCAGCAGCGTTTTGTAATCCTCGTCCGTCGTGCGGTTGCCGAGCTGATCCCAGCCGGGGCCGACGCGGCCTTCAAAATAAGGCACCATCGCGCCGAGGTGATGGGCGAGCACGTTGAGCTTGGGGAACTCGTCGAGCACGCCGCCGAACACGAGGCGCGCCATGGCGACCGAGGTTTCATAGGGCCAGCCGAACGTCCACCAAATCTCATACTTCGATTTCTTTTCGGAAGCGTAGTCGGCAAGTTCGAAGGCGCCGCGCGAGGGGTGCAGGAACACCATTCTGCCGGCCTTCTCCGCTACGTCGAAGATTGGCCGGAATTCGGGGAGATCGAGAGGTTTTCCATTGACGTTGGTGTGGATCTGCACGCCGCAGGCGCCGTTCTTGAAAGCCCGCTCAAGCTCCTTGGCGGCGTTCTTCGAGTTCATCGGCAGGGAGGCGAGCCAGCCGCAGAAATAATCGGGCTCTTTGGCGCAGAGTTCAGCCATGCCGTCGTTGCCCAGCTTGGCGAATTCTTCCACATCCCTGGGCTTTCCGAGGGCTTCCAGCGGCGGCATGCCCAGCGAGATCACCTGCTTGTAGTCGTATTTCTTGTTGAACATGTCGCAGACCTGCTTGCGACGGTCGAGGTCGTAAATGGCGGGCACGCCGCGCATGCGCGCGCCGATGTCGGCGACCGACCCGGGCGTCGACATTATTTTGTCCCAGATGCCTTTCGGGAAAAAATGGTTGAAACAGTCGATAAAACGCTGGGACATTTGGCCTCCGGGTGGTTGTCGCCAGACCCGGCGGATGCGTGGGTCACGAGCTCGGCAGATGCTATAAGGGCAAGAGGCGAGGCGTGGCAATATTGCGGGCGAAAATCGCCTGGGAGCAAGCAGGTCGGACGCGGGCGCAGGCGCCTGAAAGCCGGGCGAATGGCCCGATTGAGCGCGTCAAAACCCGCCAGCCCTCAATATCGCACCGCGCTCGCCAGCCCCTTCGCGCCGGGCGCCAGCAATTCCGGCAACGCCGCGGGTAAATCCGCGAAAGCCACTTCGCTGGTGATCAGCGCGTCGAGCTTCTCGTCCGCCAGCAGTTCCAGCGCCTTGCCAAGCCTGCGCGCGTAGTCCCAGCGCGGGCGCCGCGATGGAGCGATCTGGCCGACCTGCGAGGAGACCAGATGCAATCGCCGCGAGTGGAAGGCGCCGCCGAGCGGGGTCGCCGTCACCCCTTCGCCGTACCAGCTCATTTCGACAATGCGCGCCTCCATGCCGCCCGCAGACAGCGCCAGCGCCAGGCCGCCCGGCGAAGCGCTGGCGTGGAAGACGATGTCGGCGTCGGGGTGGCGGGCGTCGTGGAATTTGTCCGGCGTGACGAAGCTGGCGCCGAAGCTTGCGGCCACGGGCGCGCGGGCGGGATCAAGATCGACGATCGTCACGTCCGCGCCCGGCATGCGCGCCGCAAGGTAAGCGACGAGCAGGCCGACCAGTCCAGCCCCCACGACGACAATGCGGTCGCCGGGCCCCGCGCCGGAGTCCCAGAGGGCGTTGAGGGCGGTTTCCATATTCGCCGTCAGCGAGGCCCGGCGGGCGGGCAGGTTGGCGGGCAGGAGCGCCAGCCGCTCAACAGGAGCGACAAAGCCGCTCTGATGGGGGTGCAGGCAGAAGACCGGCTTGCCCAGCCATTCCGTGGGCCCCTCTTCCACCTGCGCGACGGCGCAATAGCCGTATTTGACCGGGAAGGGAAAATCGCCCTCCTGCATGGGCGCGCGCATGCGCTGCGCCTCGGAGGCCGGCACGCGGCCGTAAAACACCAGCCGCTCCGTGCCGCGGCTGATGCCGCTCCACAGCATTTTCAGGCGCGCTTCGCCCGGTTGCAAGGAAGCCAGCGGCGCGGGGCGCAGTTCGGCCCGTCCCGGCGCGATATACCAGAGCGCGTGAGCGCCGCTTTTCGTCTCGACCATCATGATCCCACCCATTATATGATCGCGCTCACTATCTCATATGCCGCGCAAACTCCATGCGGTCTCCAGCCTCCGGAATTTCATGCCCGATCCGACAGCGACCATGACTCCCGCCGGCATCCAGAGCGCCGGCGAACTGTCCCTGCGGCGCTGGATCGCCGCCATTGTTGTGATCGAGATTTATCTGGCGCTGCTCTGGTGGTTGGCCTCGATCCTGTCGGTTGGCGGCTGGAGCGTGATCGATGTCCTGATTTTCATCTGCTTCGCCATCGCGGCGCCGTGGAGCGTGCTGGGCGTGTGGAACGCGGCGCTGGGACTGGCGCTGCTGCGGTTTCACAGCGACCCGCTTGGCGCGGTGGCGCCCTTTGCCAGGGCCGCCAACGCCGAGACGCCGATCGACGTTTCCACCGCCGTGCTGATGACCTTGCGCAACGAGGATCCCGCGCGCGCCTTCGCCCGTATGAAGACGGTGAAGGACAGCGTCGACGCCACCGGCGAGGGCGCGCGTTTTTCGTGGTTCGTTCTCAGCGACACCAACGACGCGGAAGTCGCCGCGCGCGAAGAGCAGTATTTTGCGCGCTGGAAAGCGGCCGCCGGCGCTGATTCCGCGCGGCTCTTTTATCGCCGCCGCGCGGACAACGAAGGCTACAAGGCCGGCAATTTGCGCGATTTTTGCGCGCGCTGGGGCGCCGATTATCAATTCATGCTGCCGCTCGACGCGGATTCGCTGATGGACGGCAAAACCATTTTGCGCATGGCGCGCGTCGGGCAGGCCTACCCCGGGATAGGCATTCTCCAGAGCCTCGTCGTGGGCGCGCCTTCGACGTCGGCGTTCGCGCGCATTTTCCAGTTCGGCATGCGCCACGGCATGCGGCCCTATACGATGGGCAGCGCCTGGTGGGCGGGCGATTGCGGGCCGTTCTGGGGGCACAACGCGCTGGTGCGAATCGCGCCCTTTGCCAACCAATGCCATCTGCCGATTCTGCCAGGAAAACCGCCGCTTGGCGGACCTGTTCTCAGTCACGACCAGGTCGAGGCGGTGCTGATGCGCCGCGCCGGATTTGAAGTGCGCGTGCTGCCGGAGGAATGCGGCAGCTACGAGGACAATCCTCCGACCTTGCTCGAATATACGCGCCGTGATTTGCGCTGGTGCCAGGGCAACATGCAATATCTGAAACTGCTCAACCTCGAAGGCATCAAGCCCATGAGCCGTTTTCAACTGGTCTGGGCGGTGATGATGTTCGTCGGCGTGCCCGCGTGGACCCTGATCATTTTCCTCGCGGCGATCAAGCCGCTCGATGGCGAAGATACCTCTTTGTTTCCAACGGCTTCCGCTGCCGGGCTCTATATCGTTTTCCTGCTGATGTATCTCGCGCCCAAGCTCGCGGGGTTCATCGATATCGCGATGACGCCGGGCGGGTTGAAGCGCTACGGCGGCGCGCGATTGTTCACGGCGGGT
This sequence comes from Hyphomicrobiales bacterium, assembly GCA_025363375.1. Taxonomy (GTDB): domain Bacteria; phylum Pseudomonadota; class Alphaproteobacteria; order Rhizobiales; family Beijerinckiaceae; genus Terripilifer. Next base: position 646 of record JANYDZ010000434.1, on the reverse strand, counting down.
TGTCTGACGGAACTGGCGTTTTCGTTTCTGCAGGGCGCCTCCACGACGATGCGCACCAGCCTGTTCATGATCGGCCTTTTGTTCGGGCGCTCGGTTACCTGGAACGGCCAGGCGCGCGACGCCCATTCGCTGCCACTGGGGATCGCCGTGTCGGGACTTTGGCCGCAGACGTTGTTTGGAATCATTGTGTTGGGATTTACGGCGTGGCTCGCGCCCTCGCTCGTCGTCTGGTCGCTTCCGCTGACGGCTGGCTATGTCCTGGCCGTGCCCTTCGCCATGTGGACGGCGTCCCTCGACGCGGGCGCGGCGCTGACGCGTTCGAAACTCTGCGCCCTGCCGGAGGAGTTCGAGCCCACCCCCATTCTCGACGCGCTTTCCATTGCGCTGGCCGAGACGCAATCGGAGGCGCAGGCGCGCGCATGAACAATACGCAGTTCTCGGGCGCCAATTCGCGCGCAATTCATCAAAAGTTCGCGCGTGCGAAACGCCTGACCGCCTGCGTGTTGTTTTTCGCGTCCTGCGCGGCCGCGCGCGCGCAATATCCCGCGCCCCCGCATGTGCCCTTCACCCCATCGAACGGCATCGACCCGGCCGAGCTCGCGGTCGAGGTCGCCAACAGGAGCGGCCCGGCGCTGTGCGCCGAGAC
>JANYDZ010000421.1 GCA_025363375.1 Hyphomicrobiales bacterium | reverse complement strand
TAGACGACGATTTTGCCGTTCGTGCCAATTTTGACCGTCGCGCCTTCGTAGGGTCCAAGGCCCGTCGCTTCCACGGCGTTGCCGATGCCCATGCCGATATAGCGGCCGTGATTTCGCGCTTCAACCTGACGCTTGCGGAAGTCCTCGTAGCCGAACGCGTCGAGCGCGGATTGTTGGCACGCGGGGTAATCGCCGCTGTCGTAGGTGACGGGTTGGCCGTCGCGGAAAATAATGCCGACCTTGTAAGGCATCTGCGAAGGCTGGATGAAATTGCGGCGGCGCGCTTCGGCGGGATCGAGGTTCAATTCGCGCGCCACGCGGTCCATCATGCGTTCCATGGCGACAACGGCTTGCGGACGTCCGGCGCCGCGCACCGGCGTGCAGGGCACGCAATTTGTCAGCATGGAAATCAGCTCCATGCGGAACGCCGGAACGACGTAAGGCCCGGGCACCGTGGTCACCGCGATCCAGGGAAGCACAAGGCCCCAAGGCGTATAGGCGCCGTTGTCGTGAATCATCGAGCCGCGCAGGCCAAGGATTTTGGCGTTTTCGTCAACGGCGATTTCGACGTCCCAATATTGATCGCGTTCCTGTTGGGTGGAAACAAAGTTTTCGCGCCGGTCCTCGATCCATTTGATCGGCCGCAGCAGGCGCATGGAAGCCGCCACGAGCGCGGGATATTCGGGATAAACCGAGCCCTTGGGGCCAAATCCCCCCCCTACATCAGGGGTAATCACGCGCACATGCGCGTCGTCGAAGTCAAAGAGATCGAGAATGCCCCGCTTGATTCGATGCGAGCCTTGCGACGAAAGGTAGAGGGTCAAGTTGTCCGCGAACGCGTCGTAATGCGCGATGGCGCCGCGGCACTCCATCGAAAAGGGGCCGCCGCGATGCTGGAATATTTCTTCGCGAAACACATGGGCCGCGTTGGCGAAAGCTGAGTCCGTATCGCCAACCGCGCTGACCATGCGGCCCGCTATGTTGGTCTTGAACCCCACGTGCGACAGCGGCGCGTCGGGCGAGAGCGCGAGGCGCGCGTCGGCGACGGCGGGCAACGGTTCATAGTCGACCTCGATCAAAGCCAGCGCGTCCTCCGCAAGCGCGCGGCTGTCGGCGACGACGAGCGCGACGGTCTGACCGACATAACAGACTTCGTCCTTCGCCAGCGCATAGGGCATGCAGGGCTGAGTCAACGCGGCATGCGGCACGAACAACGGCAGCGCGCGGTCGCGCAAGGTCGCGGGCATGTCGTCCGCCGACATGACCGCGAGAACGCCGGGCATTTTCCGCGCGGCTTCGGCGTCTATTCCCTTGACGCGCGCGTGCCCCCAGGGGCTGCGCAGAAACGCGCAGAACGCCATGTTGGGCAGCGCGATGTCGTCGATAAAGCGGCCGTCGCCGGTGAGGAAGGCCGGGTCCTCCTTGCGCTTGACGCTCGCGCCGAACATCTTCGCGCCCATCACGCCGCCTCTTTATTGGCGACAACCGACAGCACCGCGTCGACGATGGCCTGATAGCCGGTGCAGCGGCAAATGTTGCCGGAGATCGCTTCCCTGATTTCCGCTTCGTTGGGCGAGGGATATTCCTCGAGGAATTCCGACAGCGTCATCAGCATGCCCGGCGTGCAAAAACCGCATTGCAAACCGTTGTTTTCCCAGAAGGCGTTTTGCAGGGCGTTGAGCTTGCCGTCGACGGCCAGGCTCTCGACCGTCGCGACGCTTTTGCCGTGCGCCTGCACGGCAAACATCAGGCAACCGCGTATCGCTTCGCCGTCGACGCGCACGGTGCACGCGCCGCAAGCGCCGTGTTCGCAACCGACGTGCGATCCCGTGAGCCCCAGATCGAGGCGCAGGAAGTCCACGAGCGACCGGCGTGCTTCCACGCCGCGGCTGTAGAGTTTGCCGTTGACGGAGACTTCAATGCGGCGCGTTTCGCTCATGCGGCGATCTCCATTTTCGCGCCCGTGGCTTTTTCAAGCGCGCGGTATGTGAGAATGCGCGCGAGGTGTTTGCGATAGGCGGCCGTCACATAGGCGTCGCTCATGGCGTCGAGGCCGCTGGCCCCGACGGCGGCCGCGCGGAAAAGCGCCGCGTTCGGACGCTCGCCTTTCAACGCCGCTTCAGCTTCGCGCAAACGCACGGGAACCGGCGAAACGCCCGACACCACGATCGCAATGTCGTCGATCTCGCCCGTTGCGCGCAGGGTCGCAAGGCATGCCACGGCGCAGACCGCGAAATCGCCGCGACGCGCGGCGAATTCTTCAAACGCGAATCCGTGACCACGCGGCCAATGCCGCAAGCGCAACTCCTTCAGCATTTCGCCCGGTTCGATCGCGGTGGCGAGATAGCCGCGTCCAAAATCCCCGAACCGCACGCGCCGCTCGCCGCCCTTGCGCGCCAGCACGAGTTCGGCGTCGAACAAAGCCGCGAGATTGCACAATTCCGCCGCGGGATCGAAATGACACAACGAGCCGCCAATCGTTCCACGCGCCCGCGTTTGCCGATGCCCCACATGGCTTAGCGCCAGCGGAATGACCGGCGAGAATTCCGCGACCGCGGACGAGCGCTCCAGCGCGCGCTGGCGCGTCATGGCGCCCAGAACGATATCGGCGCCCGCGCGGCTCACAAAGTTCAATTCCTCGACGCCGTTGAGATCGATCAAATGTCCCGGCTGCGCAAAACGAAAATTCATCATGGGCACGAGCGACTGCCCGCCGGCGAGCACCCGCGCATC
>JANYDZ010000416.1 GCA_025363375.1 Hyphomicrobiales bacterium | reverse complement strand
GAAAATCGCGATAGGCGCCCATATGCGTGCGCACCCACGTATATTCGAGTTGTTTCGCGCGCCACATCTCCGACAGGCGATCGGCTTGCGGGCCGACGGCGTCGCGATGGCGCGCGACGGCGGAGTGGACGTCAAACAGCGTGCCGTAGGCGTCGAAGACGTAGGTGCTGTGGGCGGGCATGGGCGCTCCTGAGGCGACACGGAGAATCGAGCGAATTGGGAAAGCCTGCTTTACGCGATCCGCACAACAGGATGAACCCTTGTGAGAAGCTTTAGCGATCCGCGTCAACCTTGCCGCTGCACCCGCCCCAACCTGACCCCCAGCGCGCGCAACGCCGCGATCAACACAACCGCGTAGACCACCAGCCCCGCCAGCATCAGCAGCGCGACGCCGATCTCCGCCTCGAACACGCCTATATCAGCCGCGTATCCGCGCGCCGGCGCCAGCCCGAACCAGCCGACAAGCGCCAGCGCAAAAGAAGCGACGGCAACCGCAATTCCGGTTTTGCCGAGCGCGACATCGGGCCTCATCAAGCCGCGCCGCATCGCGAAAAACGTCAGCAGCCCGCAATTCAGCCACGCGCCGACGGCGGTCGCCAGCGCCAGTCCCGCCGCGCCGAGCGGCTTGTAGAGCGCCAGTTTCAGCAGCACGTTCACGGCGACCGCGAACAGCGAAATATACATCGGCGTCTTCGTGTCGCCCCGCGCTTGAAAGCTCGCGACGACCGAGCGGATCAGCACCACCGCGAGCAGTCCGAATCCATAGGCGGCAAGCACCGCGCCCGCCGCGACCGCCGCTTCATCGGTGAAACGGCCGCGCAAAAACACGGCGCGGATGATCGGCTCGGCGATGGTGAGAAACGCCACGAAAAAAGGCGCGGAGAGCGCCAGCGTCAACGCCATCGCGCGGTTCTGCGTGTGGAAAGCGGCGCCGGGTTCGTTGGCCGCGAAACGCCGGCTCATTTCCGGCAGCAACACCGTGCCCGCCGCGACGCCGATCACGCCAATCGGCAGCTGATAAATTCGATCGGCGTAATAAATCGCCGAGACGCCGCCGGTGGGCAGCAATGAAGCGATAATCGTATCCGCGAAGATCGCGATCTGCACGCCGGCCGAGCCGATGACGGCGGGGACCAGCGTCGTGAAAAACTGTTTCACGTCCGCGCTCCAGCGGGGACGTTCAGGCCTTGCCAGGATGCCGGCGCGCCGGCTGGCAAAAATCACCAGCGCCAGTTCGCCGACGCCGGCGAACGCAATGCCGAAAGCCGCCGCATAGGACGCGTCCGGAAAAACGAAGGCCGCCGCCAGACAGGCGATCATCGCGAGATTGAGCAGCACGGGCGCGAACGCCGCCGCCGCGAACCTGGCGTTGGCGTTGAGCGCGCCGGAGTAAAGCGTCACCAGCGTCACGCAGAGCAGATACGGAAACGTAATGCGCGTCAGCGTCGTCGTGAGCGCGAACTTTTCCGGGTCCGCCTCGAAACCAGGCGCGAGCAGGCGCACGATTTCAGGCATGAACAGCCACCCGACCGCGAGCAGGACGATCTGGCTCGCGAGCAGCAGCGACAGGATTTGCCCCGCGAAAGTCTTCGCGGCCTCGGCGCCTTGCGTCGTCAGACTGCGCGAATAGCCCGGCACAAAAGCCGCGTTGAACGCGCCTTCGCCGAAAATCGCGCGAAAATGATTGGGCAAACGGAACGCCACATAGAAGGCGTCCGCCATCAGGCCGGCGCCCAGCACGGCGCCGAGCGCGATATCGCGGAAAAACCCGCTGATTCGCGACAGCAGCGTGAAACCCGCAACGGAAAAGAGGTTGCGGTACATGGCGATCACGTCCTCGCGCCGTGGCGCGCGGGGGCGGGATTTTCCGCCGCGTCCCCGCCGACGCCGATGCGTTCCCCCACCAGATAGAGCGGCCGGCGCTTCACCTCCGCGAAGATGCGCCCGATATATTCGCCGAGCACGCCCAGCGAGAGAAGCTGGATGCCCCCCAGAAACATCACCGACACGATCAACGAGGCAAAGCCGGGAACGTCGATGCCGTACATCAGGGTCTGAATGATGAAAAACACCGCCATCACCAGCGCGAACATGGAAATAACCGTGCCCACATAGCTCCACACTTTCAAAGGCAGCGTCGAGAACGACATGATCCCGTCGAGCGCGAAACGCGTCAGTTTGCGGTAGCTGAATTTCGTGCTTCCGAAAGCGCGTTCGGCCACTTGAAACGGCACGCCGATCGATTTGAAGCCGATCCACGCGTAAAGCCCTTTGGAGAACCGCGCGCGCTCGGGCATGGCCCGCAAGGCCTCGACGGCCTGACGGTCAAGCAGGCGGAAATCGCCGGCGCCGGCGGGCAGGGGCGTCTCGCCGAACATGTCGAAGAGGCTGTAGAACCGCCGCGCAAACATGCGCCGCAGGTGCGAATCCGTCGCGCGGTCGACGCGCTGGCCGAACACATTCTTGTAGCCGTCGCGCCATTTGGCGACAAAGTCTTCAATGACTTCCGGCGGGTGCTGCAAATCGGCGTCCATGATCACGACGGCGTCGGCGTCGGCGTGATCAAGCCCGGCGGCGATGGCGATTTCCTTGCCGAAATTGCGCGAAAAAGAGACGGCGGTCAGGCGCGGGTCTCCCGCATGGACACGGCGCAGCGTCTCCAGCGTCGCGTCCCGCGACCCGTCGTCGATGAACACGATCCGATGCGACGCGGCGACGCGCTCCAGCACCGGCGTCAACCGGGCCAGCAGCGGCTCGATATTGTCGGCCTCGTTGAACACGGGCACGACGACCACGAGTTCCGGCCGTGTCCGCGCGCTGTCGTCAGGCGCCGTCATGGGTTGTTCCTTCGCGCCGGCGCAATCCGGCGGTCCCCTCCACTATGCGGCGCGCGGTTGTTTCGCAAGCGCGCTCGCGCCATGATCCAGGCGCTGAATAGGGGATCGGACGTCTTGCCATAATGCGCGCCGATCGGCCCCCCGCCGCCGCGCCACCGGTCAGACCCGCCCACGAAACTTTCGCCGCGGCGGAAATAGGGCGGCACGTCGCCATACGCCAGCCCGTCCACGGCTTCCGGCCCCGCCGAGTTGATCAAATTCAGCCGCGCCGGATCACGAGCTGCAAAAACACGACACTTCGACGCGCTACGGATACCCCCCAAAGCACCCCCCAAAGCACCCCCCAAAGCACCC
>JANYDZ010000391.1 GCA_025363375.1 Hyphomicrobiales bacterium | reverse complement strand
AGCGCCGACGCCGCGACGCCGGCCCGCCAAAACATTCGATCGGTCATGGCCCGCGCAAACGGCCGCCTCAGAACACCCACAAGCGTAGACCGCGCCTAAAGCTTTATTTGAATTGCGTTTATCGCCGCGCCGAATCGTCTGAGAAACGACGATGGGGTGGCGGCGCGCGCGCATCCCGACTTGAGGCTTGCGACGAAATGATCCGCTCAACCGTCCCATTCAACATGCCGCGCGAACCACATTCCCGCGTCGAAGTTCGCGGCTTTGATCGGCGCCCGTGAAAGCCTGAATGATTTTGCAGGCGATCCCGGGAATGCGCGCGAAAAAGCGTTTCGCGGCCGCGCGGTCCCGGTTGATTGCGGAGATTTTGCGTTTCTCAATCTTGACCGGTAGCGTTAGATTGAGGCTCGGTCAGGTCCGCCGATTTCGCTCCGCCAGTCATAAATCCAAACGCGTCGCCGAAGAAAGCCCCCGACATGACAGAACCCGCTTCGCGCATGCGCGCTCCAATAGCCAGATCAGAGATGGAGCGCCGATGGGCGCTCGTGCGGATGGAAATGGCCGAAGCCGGAGTTGACGCGCTGATCGTCCAGGCCGCGAACAATCTGACGGGAACCGCGGGGCACTACAGGTGGCTCACGGGCCTGTCGGTCGCGAGTTCCTATTTGCAAGCCATGCTTATCCCGCGCGAGGGACCTTTCACCCTCGTCATGCACGGCGACGCCGAGGTCGTCTCCAAACTCGACGACAAGGACGCCGCGTTGCCGGGCGTCGGAACGAGGCTCACCTCGTGGGGATTCCCCGGCGTTCATTATTGCGCGCCCTATGAGGCTTCGCTGATGGCGAAGCAGATCAGACTTGGCGGCTACAGGAAACTCGGCGTCGTTTCGCACAACACCATGTACGCGGGCTTCAAAAAGGCGTTGTCGGAAGAGCTCGGGCATCCCGTCTTTGTCGACATGACCCCGCGCGTCGACGCGCACAAGGCGTTCAAGAGCGATGAAGAGATCCGGATGATCCGCGCCGCCGCGAAGATGCAGGACGACATTCTCGACGCGATCAAGGATCAGATCAGGCCGGGCGCCTATGATTACCAGATCATGTCCCACGGCCATTATCTCGGCCAACTCGCGGGCAGCGAGACGGGCTATATGCTGGGTTCCTCGGCGGCGCCGGGCGAGGCCACGCTGGTGCGCCGGGCCGGCGAACATGGGCGCCGGATGCAAGAGGGCGACTACATTTATTTCCAGTGCGAAAACACCGGCCCGGGCGGCATGTTCGTGCACGCCGGTCGATATTACGTGCTCGGAAAAGCGTCTCAGGAGCTGCAGGACATGTTCGGCGCCATGGTCGAAGCGCAGGACTTCACGGTCGGCATGTTGCGGCCCGGCGCCTCGTGTCCCGACATATTCGCCGAATTCAACGATTATATGATCAAGCTAGGCTACCCGCCGGAACGGCGCGTTCATTGTCACGGGCAGGGATACGACAATGTCGAACCCCCGCTCGTGCGCGCCGATGAAACCATGAAGCTGACGACGAACCTGAACATCGGGTTGCATCCCGCCATCGCCCGCAAGGACGTTTTCATCACCAGCTGCGACAACTATCTGATCCGCGCCGACGGCGAAGCCGAACGGCTGCACCAGACGCCGCGCCGGATATTCGAGCTTTGATCGAATTGTTTACGGCCCGCCCGACGGCGTGTGGCGGGTCGCAAACGTTTCAGCCCCGTAGAAAGGTCCCGCATATCCGCACAGCCGGAATATCGCGAGGTGCGCGATATCGCGCAGGAATTTTACGTCTTTCTGGGGCCGTCCGGTTTCGTAGCCCGGCTTGTGGAAGAAGCCGGCGTCGAGCAATTCAACGCGCAGTTTTTCAAATCGGTCGAGATCCGCCTCGTTGAGACCGAGATTGAGGTCGCGGTTCAACCGCGCCATTTCCGGGCGGCGCGACGCCGCGCCTGGTCCCACTTCATGTCCATGCGTCCGGTGATGGGCCGCCATCTGCGTCGCCAGCAGCAGCAGGGACGTGCCGGCGTTGACCTCCGCCACCTGATTGTGCGACGCGATGTAGTTGGTCATCATGATGATCGGAACGCCGTCCTTCTCGAGACGCGGAATCGCCTGCGCCAGGCAAGCCCAGGCCTGCATTCGATGTTCATCCGCGATGCCGGTGAAGGGACTGTGCGGGCCGCGCCCCACGCGGCGGAAACCCCGCAAATGCCGCGCGCGAACCAGTTCTCCCCGCGCGGAAAACGCGTCGATGCGCAGCAGCTCCAGATCGAGCCCGGCGACAAAACTGCTGGCGCGGTCCATCGCCTCGACGCCCGCCGCGTCAAGGTCGCCTTCCACGGCGATCGACACGCGCGCCCCGTGATGGTTCACAACCTCCTTCGACAGCGGCGCCACGACGACGTTGCGGCCTTCAAAAAGCGTCGATCCGCGCCACGCCGCTCCCGCGAAGACGAGGCGCGTCGCGGCGATGTCCTCGACCACATTTTGCGCGACAATCAACTCCGGCGCGTTGAACAGGCGGTCGCCGGACGCGGAGGCGCCCGCGTCGGACACGCGCGGCGCCAGCCATGCGCCATTGACCGCCCCGATGCGGCCGTTGGCTTCGCCATAGGCTGCTTTGTCGACCGTCAGATTCTCATCCGCGACGAAGCGGATTTCGATGGAGGCGCGCGAAACACGCACACAGGCATATCCGCTCACGCGCCCGGCTTTTGGCTGTTCGAAGAACGCCGGCCCGCTTTCAACCGCAAATGTTTCAAGCGCCGCGCGGCGGGCGAACAAGTCGAGAGATTGAGCGCTCGCGTTGGGCATGTTGTCCGTCCGTCGTATTGCGTGAAACCTGGCTGGAAACAAACCAGGCGCTTCTTGCGGTGCTCCCGACATGCGGTCAGCTTTGCGCCGCGCCGCCGGCATTGGGGAAATCGGCTGGAAACAGGCGTCCGGGCCCGGACAATTTCATCCCGAGCGTCGATAAGGCCCACCAGACGCTTGCCTGAACTTGTTCAACGGCGGGAAGGCCGAAAGTCGCTTCGATCTTCGCCGTGAGAGACAGCAAATTGCCGCGGGCGCTCAGGAAGACTCCATCGGCGCCCGGATGCCTGGCCAGCGCGCTCTTCGTCAAGGCCTCGTAGTCCGCGACCGACAGCGCGTTGACCTGCGCGGCGTTGCCGGCGCCGAGGCCGACGCAGCCGGCCGCCTCGACGCCCGCGGCGCGGCAAAAGGCGACGATGGCTGCGTTCACTTCGTCGTCGTACTGTGTGATGAACAGCGGGCGCTTCGCCCCGAGATGCCGAAGCGCCAGCGCCGAAGCCGCCAGCGAGGAGATGATCGGCACGGCTCCGCGAGCCTCGGTCAACGCGTTGAGCCTGGCGCAATCTTCGGCGTAGCCGCGCCGTGCGGCGACCGGGACCCCCATGACGACGATGGCTTTCGCCCCTTCGTCGATCAGCACGTCCGCCGCGCGGGGCATGTTGTCCAGCGCGCGTTCATGTTCTCCCGGCAGGCCGTTGCGAACATTCAGCGTCACGGTCAGCGCCTGCGCGTTGTCCGGCACAAGCGCGTGAAGGTCCCAGGGCAGCGAAATGACCGATGGAGCGATGCAGCCGAACTTCATTCACGAACCCGCGGCTTGCGCGCCAACGCGGCGATTTTCGGCGGCCTTCACATAGAGTTCCTCGATCTCGTCCTTGATCTCCTGCGGGATCATGTCCGCCGCCGTCACGGAGCCGCGAATATACGAACCATCTTTCCCGATGCCCCAGGAATTGCCGCGATCATGCGGCGCCGGCAGGGCGATACACTGGTTCTCCACGCAATCGCGGAACGTGTTGATGGGGTCCAGCCCGTTCTTCACGCGGTCAACCTGATCGAGCAGCATGCGTCGATACATGGCGACGCCCCGGTCGGTGCTGCCAAGCCGCTCTTTTGTGCGATCCATGATCGGACCTTGCGAGACCCAGGCCATGACATCCTGTCCCGTGACCGACTGCAACGCGGTGAACTTGCCGTCCTTGTCGACCATCTCAACCTCGCACCACGGCACAGGATCCTGCCTGGGCACTTCAACTTCCTTGCCCGGCTCGAAGGCCCGCACCACGACTTCCATCGTGTTGGTGTCGTCGATCGGCATGCGCCAGCCAAAGGTGTGGCGGCCATTGCCCGAGGTGCAGTGAATGTCGGGAAACACCAGCGGCAGCGATTCTGTCCAGATATCGCCTTTTTCCGCTATCTGGCCCTCCAGCAGCCAGCGCCGGTCGAGCCCGTATTTCCCTTCGGCATATTCATGCTTGATCACGGGCGTCGAAAAATTATCGGCGAGCCGACGCAGCTTTTCGTCCGCGATGTCGTTTTTAG
>JANYDZ010000159.1 GCA_025363375.1 Hyphomicrobiales bacterium | reverse complement strand
CATAAAGACTTCCTTATATCTTTATTGCCTCCCGCGTCGTGCCCTGTTATAGACCCGCCGCATTCACACGCCTTAACCTTCCCCCAACCCCCGGAACTCCGCAATGACCGACACCAAGCACGATTACGCTGTCGCCGATATGAAGCTCGCCGAATTTGGCCGCAAGGAGCTTGACATCGCCGAGACGGAAATGCCCGGCCTGATGGCTACCCGCGCTGAATATGGCAAAAGCCAGCCGCTCAAGGGCGCGCGTATCGCCGGCTCTCTGCACATGACAATCCAGACCGGCGTCCTCATCGAGACGCTGAAGGCTCTGGGCGCCGACGTGCGCTGGGCCTCCTGCAACATTTACTCGACGCAGGACCACGCCGCCGCCGCGATTGTCGCCGCCGGCACCCCCGTCTTCGCCACCAAAGGCGAGAGCCTGAAAGACTATTGGGAATACACCCACAGGATTTTTGAATGGGCCGATGGCGGCACGCCCAACATGATCCTCGACGACGGCGGCGACGCCACCTCGCTCATCCATCTCGGCAAACGCGCCGAGGGCGGCGATACCGCCTTCCTCGATAAAGCGACCAATGAGGAAGAGGAAGTCCTCTTCGCCGCCATCAAGGCCCGTCTGAAGACCCACAAGGGCTGGTACACGGCCAACGCAAACGCTATCAAGGGCGTCTCGGAAGAGACCACCACCGGCGTGCATCGCCTCTACAACATGGAAAAGGACGGCTCGCTGCTTTGGCCGGCGATCAACGTCAACGATTCCGTGACCAAGTCGAAGTTCGACAATCTCTACGGTTGCAAAGAATCGCTCGTCGACGGCATCCGCCGCGGCACCGACGTGATGATGGCCGGCAAGATCGCCATGGTCGCCGGCTTCGGCGATGTGGGCAAGGGCTCGGCGGCTTCGCTGCGCAATGCCGGCTGTCGCGTGCTGGTCTCCGAAATCGATCCGATCTGCGCCTTGCAGGCGGCGATGGAAGGTTATGAGGTCGTGACGATGGAAGAAGCCGCGACCCGCGCAGATATTTTTGTCACCGCGACCGGCAACGTGGATGTGATCACCGTCGATGACATGCGCGCCATGAAGGACCGCGCGATCGTCTGCAACATCGGCCATTTCGACTCGGAAATTCAGGTCGCTGGCCTGAAGAACTTCAAATGGGACAATGTGAAGCCGCAGGTCGACCAGATAGAGTTCCCCAGCGGCAAGCGCATCATCCTCCTGTCCGAAGGCCGCCTCGTGAACCTAGGCAACGCCACGGGCCATCCTTCCTTCGTCATGTCCGCGTCCTTCACCAACCAGACGCTGGCGCAGATTGAATTGTGGACAAAGCCTGGCCACTACCAGAAGAAGGTCTACACCCTGCCCAAGCACCTCGACGAGAAGGTCGCGATGCTGCATCTGGCCAAGATAGGCGTGAAGTTGACCAAGCTCTCGGAACAGCAAGCGACATATCTCGGCCTGCCGCAGCAGGGCCCCTACAAGCCGGACACTTATCGCTATTGATTCGCCGCCGTTCCGGTTCAGCGAAAAATAAAGTGGGACGCCTTCGCGCTTTTCGGCGCGGAGGCGTTTTCATTTGGTTAACTACTTTCTACAGAACTGTTCCTGTGGCTATTATAAATTGATTCGGTTTGACGTCCGTCGTCATGAAATTGCGCCTGGCGGCGATGCCTCGGGGACAAGGATTGGAAATGCGACTGCTTCGGCGCCATCGGGCCGTTGATCAGGCGGGAGACGCGCGATTCGCGCGCGTTCTGTGCTCTTTGGTGGTTGTCGGCGCGCCAAGCGCCGCCCTGGCGCAATCCCAATCCATCTTTCCGATCGAGCAAATGTCCGAGAATCAGGGCGTCGTCGGCGTATCCTTCGTCGTCATGCTGGTGCTGATCGCGACGGTCATGACCCTGCTGCATCTGACCGGGCGCAAGCAGTGGACGCAGCGCGAGGCCTCGCTCACGGCGGATTTGACGAAACTTCGCTCCGGTCTCGACCGCGCCAATATTTTTCTTTCCGCCGAACCGCAAATTGTCATTGCCTGGGGCGCCGCCAGCGGCGAACCCGACATTGAAGGCGATTTGTCTCTTGTGACCGACGCGCCGGCGCCGCGCCGCGTGCTGGGTTTTGGCTCGTGGCTGCCGCCGAAATCCGCGCAGGAATTCGAGGTCTGCGTCGAGCGCCTGCGCCACCGCGGCGAGGGTTTTCGCCTGTCGTTGACCAGCACCAGCGGCCGGCATCTTGAGGCGGAAGGCCGCGCTGTCGGCGGAAGGGCGGTACTGCGCATTCGCGATGTCTCCGGCGACCGGCTGGAGCTGGCGCGTTTGCGCGAACGCCATGGCAAGGTGTTGACCGAACTCGATTCGTTGAAAACTCTCCTTGACTCCGTGCCCAACGCCGTTTGGATGCGCGACCAGGAAGGCAAGTTGACCTGGGTCAACGCCGCCTATGCGCGCGCGGTGGAAGCCGCTGATCCGCACGAGGCGGTGCTGCGCGGTGTTGAACTGCTCGATCGCGCCGCGCGCGACGCCGCCATAGCCTCGCAGCGGCAGTCGTCGATCTGGCGCGCCCGCGCGCTGGCCTCCGTCGCCAGCGAACGCCGCATGCTCGATGTCGTCGAACTCGCGGCGCCTGGCGGCTCGGCGGGGCAAGCCATCGATCTGTCGGAGCTTGAGCAGATCAAGGCCGATCTCGGCCGCGAGATGGAGGCGCACAAGCGCACGCTCGACCAGCTTTCCACGGCGGTCGCGATTTTCGACCGCTCCAAGCGCCTCGTCTTCCATAATTCCGCCTGGCGTCAGCTCTGGTCTCTCGACACCGCCTTCCTCGATCATAAGCCGACGGATTCGGAAATTCTCGACCGCCTTCGCGCCGAACGCCGCTTGCAGGAACAATCGGATTTCCGCGCCTGGAAGAACAGCCTGCACGCCGCCTACCAGTCGGTCGATACGCAGGAGCTCGTTTGGTATCTGCCCGACAGCCGCACCCTGCGCGTCGTCGTCAATCCCAATCCACAGGGCGGCGTCACCTATCTCTTCGACGACGTGACCGAGCGCTTCCATCTGGAGTCGCGCTACAATTCGCTGACGCGGGTGCAAAGCGAGACTCTGGATTCGCTGAAGGAAGGAGTCGCGGTGTTCGGCAGCGACGGCAAGCTGAAGCTGTTCAATCTCGCCTTCGCGTCGTTGTGGAAGCTCGATCCGAAGGCGCTGAACGATCAGCCGCATATTGATACGGTCGCCAGGCTCTGTCTCGGGTTGTTGCCCGACGAAACCTGCTGGCGCGAATTGCGCACGGTTGTCTCCGGTCTTCACGACGCGCGCACGGGCTTCGAGCGCCGCGTGACCCGCACCGACGCGACGGCGCTCGACTGCGCGGCGGCGCCGCTTCCCGACGGCGGTACGTTGCTGACTTTTTCGGACGTGACGGCGGGCGTGGAAGTCGAGCGGGCCCTGACGCAACGCAATCAGGCCCTTCAGGACGCCGAAGTCCTGCGCAATAATTTCGTGCACCATGTGTCTTACGAATTGCGCTCGCCGCTGACGAATATCATCGGCTTCATACAGTTGCTGGCCGACGGGACGGTGGGCAAACTGAACGACAAACAGCTCGAATACACCGGCTATGTGATGAAGTCCTCGGGCGCGCTGCTGGCGATCATCAACGACATTCTCGATCTCGCGACAATCGACATGGACGCCATGGAGCTTTCGCTGGGCGAGGTGGACATCCGCAAGACCATTGACCTTGCGGCCGAGGGCCTGCAGGACAGGCTCGACGAAGCCGCGATTCACCTGCAGATAGTGACGCTCGACAACGTCGGAACCATGCGCGCCGACGGCAAGCGGTTGCGTCAGATTTTGTTCAACCTTCTGTCGAACGCCATCGGCTTCTCGTCTCCCGGCCAGACTGTTTCATTGATGGCGACCCGGCGCGGGGAAACGGTGGTTTTCAAGGTGGCCGACCAGGGCCGGGGCATTCCCCAGGAGACGCTGGACCGCGTGTTCGATCGTTTCCACACGCACACTACGGGATCGCGCCATCGCGGCGTGGGGCTCGGCTTGTCGATTGTGCGCGCGTTCGTCAAATTGCACGGCGGTTCGGTCGATATACAATCGGCGCCCGGCGAGGGCACCGTTGTCACCTGCACCTTGCCTGTCGCCTGTGTCGCGCCCGGCCAGATCACCGACGTGGCTTGAGGAGAACCGAAAGCCATGTCCGGCCTGTCGAAGGAAAAAGCGGTCTGGAGGCTCGGGTTCAAGGACGAGGGCGAGACTCAGCGCCTCGCGCTCGAACTGTCGCATCTGTTGCGCGCCGACGACCTCGTGACGCTGTCGGGTAATCTGGGCGCGGGCAAGACCACGTTCGCGCGCGCGCTGATACGCGCGCTGACCGGCGATTCCGACGTGGAAGTGCCAAGTCCGACCTACACGCTGATGCAGGTCTATCAGGCGCCTCACTATCCCATTATTCACGCCGACCTCTTTCGTCTCAACGATCCCCGGGATCTTGCGCAACTTGGCTGGGACGAGGCTTCGGCTGGCGCCCTCGTCATCGTGGAATGGGCGGAGCGCGCCGGAGATCAACTTCCGCCGGACAGGCTCGACGTGTTTTTCGCCCTCGACGTCTCGAACGGCGAGGAGGCGCGCCGCGTCGAGATCGCAGGCCATGGCGCGTTCGCTGCGCGTCTGGAGCGCGGCAAGGCCATTCACGCGCTTCTCGAGACTTCGGGTTGGCGCGACGCGACACGCGCCTTCATGTTGGGCGACGCGTCGGCGCGCGCCTACGAGCGGCTGACGAAGCCGAATGGCGAGCGTGCTATTCTCATGATTTCGCCGCCGCGTCCCGACGGACCGCCGATTCGCGGCTATAAGTCCTATTCCGCCATAGCGCGCCTCGCCGAAAACATGACGCCCTTTGTCGCCGTGGCTCAAGCCTTGCGGGCCCAGTCGCTTTCGGCGCCGGCGATCCACGCCAGCGATCTTGGCGCGGGCCTCGCCATTCTCGAGGACCTCGGTCCGGATCTCGTGGTGGATGAAAACGGTCCCATACCGGAGCGGTACGCCGAATCGGCCGCCGTGCTTGCGGCTCTCCACTCCCGACGCCTGCCGGAAGTCCTGCTTGTCGATGAATCCACAACCTATGCGATTCCGCGCTACGACATGGACGCGCTGCTCATCGAAGTGGAACTTCTGCCGGATTGGTACGCGCCGGCCTTTTCCGGGACGATCATCGAGGACGAAGCGCGCGACGATTTTATCGCGCTCTGGAAGGCGCAGCTCGCGCCGATCGTCGAATCCGAGCGAACCTGGAGTTTGCGCGACTATCATTCGCCCAACCTGATCTGGTTGCCGGAACGCGAGGGCCTGCGCCGCGTCGGCGTCATCGATTTTCAGGACTGCGTGCTTGGGCACCCCGCTTATGACGTGGTCTCGCTGCTGCAGGACGCGCGCGTCACCGTGAGCAATGAACTGGAACTGCGCTTGTTGTCGCACTACGCGCGCAAGCGGCGCGAGGCGGACCCGGGTTTTGACATGGCCGCGTTTGCGCGCGCCTACGCGGCGCTGGGCGCGCAGCGCGCGACAAAAATTCTCGGCATCTTCGCGCGTCTCGACAAGCGCGATCACAAACCCCAATATCTGACGCATGTGCCGCGCGTTGAACGCTACCTCGCCAAGGATCTGGCGCATCCCGCGCTGGCGGATTTGCGCGCGTGGTATGAACAATACGTGCCCGGCATTTTCCCCGCCGAGACCTGAAGCCGCCAACGGATATTCGCGCGATGTCAAAGCCCGCCGTGCCTGAAACATTTACGCCGGCATCAGCGATGGTTTTCGCCGCCGGGCTTGGCACGCGCATGCGGCCGATCACCGAGCGCACGCCTAAACCCATGATCGCGGTCGGCGGCAAACCGCTGATGGATCATACGCTCGACCGCTTCGCCGAATCCGGCGTCGCGCGCGCCGTTGTAAACGTGCATTATCTTCCCGACCAGATCGAGCAACATCTGAAGACGCGCGCGCGGCCAGAAATCATCGTATCGGACGAACGCGAAACCCTGCTTGATCAAGGCGGCGGCATCCGGAAGGCGCTGCCGCTGCTCGGCGAAAAGCCTTTCTTTGTGGCGAACACCGACGCTTTCTGGATAGAAGGTCCAACATCGAACCTGCGGCGTCTTGTCCGAACGTGGGATCCCGAGCGAATGGATGTGCTGCTGCTGCTGGCGGGCACGGCGACGAGCGTCGGCGTTGATTGGCCCGGCGACTTTACCATGGACGGCGAGGGACGACTGACGCGGCGCCGCGAACCGGAGGTCGCGCCTTTCGTCTATTCCGGCGTTGGAATTCTCAAGCCGCAATTGTTCGCGTCGGAGACGCGCGAAGTCTTCCGTCTCGCGCCGTTCTTTTTCGAGGCCGCCGAAAAAGGCCGTCTCTTCGGCGTGCGTCTTGAAGGTCTGTGGCTGCACGTGGGAACCCCTGAAGCGATCGGCGAGGCGGAACGCGCCATCGCGCGTTCGGTTCTGTAGCGCGATGACGGGCGCCCGCGCACAACCGCGAATTTTCACCATCCCTCCCGGCGTTCCTTTTCTCGCGACCTTTGTCGAGCAATTCCTCGTCGGCGCGCTTGTGCCGGGCGCGGTTGACGCGAGCGATCCCGCCGGCCTCTCCGCCGCGACCATCTTTGTGCCCACGCGGCGTTCGGCCCGCGCGCTCGCTGATGAATTCGCCCGCGCCGCGAAGCAGTCCGTGGTGTTGCTGCCGCGCATCGTTCCCCTCGGCCATCTCGAGGATATTGAGGCCGGTCTTGCCTTTCACGACAGTGGATTTGGCGACGCGCCGTTGTCCGGCTTGCCTGAAGCGGTGAGCGACGTGGAGCGCCGTCTTGTCCTGACACGGATGATTATCGAATGGGCGCGCGCTTTGCGTTACGCGATTGTTTCCATAGACGCCTCGGGGAAACGCGAGTTTGTCGATGGCGAAAGTCTGCTCGTGGCGACGTCTCCGGCGCAAGCCTGGAATCTTTCAGGCGATCTGGCGAGCCTGATCGACGACATGACCATCGAAGGCGTCGAGTGGTCCGCGCTCGCCGGCCTCGCGCCGGAAAATTACGATCAGTACTGGCGCATTACGCTGGAGTTTCTCAAAATCGCCACGGCGTCATGGCCGGCGCATTTGAATGAACGCGGTCTGATCGATCGCGCCGGGCGGCAGATGCGGCTCGTGGCCTCTGAGATCGAGCGGCTGTCGGCGATGACGCAAGGCCATCCTGTCATCGCTATCGGCTCGACGGGCGCCAATCCAGCGACCGCGCGCCTGTTGGGCGCCATTGCGCGTCTGCCCAGAGGGGCCATTGTGCTGCCCGGCCTTGACATGCAACTCGATGAAATCGCCTGGGCCATGATAGCCGGCGATGAGGCGCGGAAAGCCGGTCCGGCGGACGGCCACCCGCAGGCGGTTTTGAACCGGTTGTTGCGGACGCTTGGCGTGACGCGCGCCGATGTCGTGGAAACCGTCGCGCTGTCGCCCGCGTTGCGCGCGCGCGCGCGGTTCGTCAGCGAGGCCATGCGCCCTGCCGACGCCACCCACTCCTGGCTCGCCTTCGCGCGCGGCCATCGCCAGGATTTTGCCGCCGCGCTGGAGCACGTCGCCCTCATCGAAGCCGCCGACGAACGGGAGGAAGCGCTGTGCCTTGCCATCGAAGCGCGGCGCTTGCTCGAGCGCGACGGAGCAACGGGCGCTCTGGTGACGCCGGACCGCGCGTTGGCGCGGCGCGTCAAGGGCGAACTCGCGCGCTGGAACATCGAAGTCGATGATTCCGCGGGAGATTCCCTTGGCCTTGCGCCCGCGGGCGTTTTGGCGCGTCTCGCGCTCGCCGCGGCGGGGTCGGATGCCGGCAACATAGATATTCTAGCGCTTCTTTCGCATCCCCTCGCGCGTCTGTCGCGGGCGCCGGACGAGTTGTGGCGGCTGGTCGGGTTGCTGGAAATCGGCGTTTGGCGCGCTGTCGCGATGCAGGGCCTCGCTCCCGCCGTCGCGATTGAGAATGCGCGACTCGCCGCGCAAACCCGCGACGCTCATCGCGCCGCGCGCGCGATTGGCGACGACGATTGGCGCCTGTTGCAGGGGCTTCTCGAAGATATCGAGGCCGCGCTCGCGCCGCTGCGCGCCGTCGCCGCGCCCGCCGGTCTCGCGATCTGGACTTCCGCGCACCGCGCGACGATCGCGCGTCTGCTTGCGCCGCAGGACGGACAGGAAGATTCGCTCGCCATCGAAGAATTGTTTGACGCGCTGAGTCAGCCTTCGTTGCCCTCCCTGCCGCTGGCTCCGACTGATTACGCCGCCCTGTTTGAACATATCCTCGCGGAGACAATCGTCAGATCGCCGCGCCGCGCGCATCCGCGTTTCAAGATTCTGGGTCCGCTCGAAGCGCGTCTGTTGCATCTCGACGTGGTGTTGCTTGGCGGACTTGACGAAACCGTCTGGCCGCCCGCGGCCGGCGCCGATCCATTTCTCAATCGTCCCATGCGAACCGCGCTGGGGCTTGGTCCGCCCGAGCGCCGCATCGGACAGTCGGCGCATGACTTTGTGGAAGCCATGGGAGCGCCGCGGGTGGTTGTTTCGCGCGCCAGAAAGCGCGACGGCGCGCCGACCGTGCCGTCGCGGTTTCTGCAACGTATGGCCGCGCTCGCGGGCGAAGATGAATGGCGCCAATGCCTTCAGCGGGGGCAAGCAACCATCGCATTGGCCAGGGAAATCGACGCGAAAGCAATGTCGCGCATAGCGCGGCCCCGGCCCCGGCCTCCGCTGGCCTTGCGCCCGACGCGCCTGAGCGTCACGCGCATCGAAACATTAAGGCGCGATCCCTACGGGATTTACGCGGAAAGTATTCTGGGTCTCATCGCGTTGGGGCCGCTGAACATCGAGCCCGGCGCGCGCGAGACCGGCAATCTGTTGCATGAAATGACCGCCGATTTCGCCCGCGCCTGGCCAGGCTCAAAGCTGCCCGACGACGCGCTGGCCGTGTTGCGCGCCATCGCGGAAAAAAAGTTCGCGGAAATGTTGCCGAATGCGGCCTTTCGCGCCTTCCATTGGCCGCGCATCGAAACGGCGCTGACCACCCTGCTCGATTGGGAAAGTCAGCGGCGCGGGGAGATTGCAAAAATTGAAGTCGAGCAAAGCGGTCTGCTCGCCTTCCCGCTGTCCGACGGATCGATATTCCAGTTGACCGCGCAGGCCGACCGCGTCGAACGTCGCCGCGATGGAACGCTCGCGGTCATCGATTTCAAGAGCGGCGGCACGCCCACCCCAAAGGAAATCGCCGCCGGTTTCGCGCCGCAACTGACGCTTGAAACCGCCATGCTCGAGCGCGGCGCGTTTAAAGGGATTCCTGCCGCGGGCGTCGAGGACGCGCTCTACGTCAAAATTCTCGGCGGCGAAAAAAAAGCGCCGGTGTCGCTCAAGCCAAAAAGCGAAACCCTTTCGCAATTCGCGCGGGAGCATTTTGTCGAACTGCGCAACCTGCTCGATGAGTTCAGGGACGTGAACACGCCCTACATACCCCGGCCCTATCCGCAGTTTATCAACAAGTTCAGCGCCTACGATCACCTGGCGCGCGTGAAGGAATGGTCGGCGGGCGACGGCGAGGGAGACGAGACATGAACCTTCGCCGCGTCATTCCCGATTCAACCACGCGGGAGCAGCACAAGGCCTCCGATCCGCGCGCCTCCGTGTGGGTCTCCGCGCACGCGGGTTCCGGCAAGACGCATGTTCTGACGCAACGCGTCGTGCGGCTGCTGCTGGAAGGCGCGCCGCCGGCGAAAATATTGTGCCTCACCTACACAAAGGCCGCCGCCGCCAACATGTCGCTGCGCGTGTTCGACATTTTGTCGAAATGGACCATGCTCGACGACGCCCAATTGACGCAAGCGATTCTCGCCGTCGGCGCGGGCGCGTCCTTCGGCGATCTCGATTTCGCGCGGCGCTTGTTCGCCCGCGCCGTCGAGACGCCGGGCGGCTTGAAAATTCAAACCATCCACGCATTTTGCGAACGTCTGCTGCATCTGTTTCCCTTCGAAGCCAATCTGCCCTCTCGCTTTCAATTGATCGAGGACATGCAGAAAGGCGAGTTGCTGGAACTGGCGCGCCAGGCCATGTTGGCGGAAGCGATGGGCAATCCCGACAGCGCGCTGGGCAGAGCGCTCGCGGTTCTGTCGGCGGAATCGACCGAGGACGGTTTTGAGAAGCTCGTGCGGGACGCGCTGGGCATGCGGCGCCAGCTGGCGCAGGCTGTTCGGGCCGCCGGTTCCGCCGGCGGCTATCGCCGGTTTCTCCGCGGGCGTCTTGGCCTTGCGAACAAGGACACGATCGCCGAAATCGAACGCGCGATGGTCGAGGATGGCATCCCCTTTTCCGATTGGCCGGACCTCGCGGAAAGTCTGGCTCAGGGCTCCGTCAACGATCAGAAACTGGCGGAACATTGCCGCCGCGCAGCGGCCGCGGACGGGCAGCTGCGGATCGACGCGTGGCTGGATGTGTTCTTAACGCAGCAGGGGCGGCCGCGCGGCGGCGAATCCAGAGCGGTCATCACCAAAACGCTGCAGAAACTTGATCCCTGCCTTCTGCTTCACTTGCAGAGCGAGCAGGATCGCCTCGTGCTTCTGGCGGAAAAGCGCAAGGCCGCGCGCGTCGTCGAACAAACCACAGCTCTTGTGACGGTCGCCGACAGGGTGCTGCAACATTACGCTTCGGCCAAAAACACGCGCGCCCTGCTTGATTTCGATGATCTCATCGACAAGACGCTCAACCTTCTGTCGCGATCGGACGCAGGCTGGATTCTCTTCAAACTCGATTCCGGCATCGATCATATTCTGATCGACGAGGCGCAGGACACGTCGCCCGAGCAATGGGACATCCTGCGGCGAATCGCCGAGGAGTTCACCTCCGGCAAAGGGCAGCGAAGCGCGCTGCGCACGTTCTTCGCGGTCGGCGACGAAAAGCAGTCCATTTTTTCGTTTCAGGGCGCGCGCCCCGCTGAATTCGCGGATATGCGCGCGCATTTCAGAAAAACGACCGAGAATGCCGATGGCCTTTTTCAGGAACTGAAGCTGCATCTGTCGTTTCGCTCCGCGCCGCGGGTGCTGGAATCGGTCGACACAATCTTTAAACTACCGGCGAATCGCGCCGGTCTTTCGAGCGACGATGCAATGCTTCTGCATCAGGCGTGGAAAACCGACGTGCCCGGCCTCGTTGAAATCTGGGAGCCCGTCGCGCCGTTGGACTTGCCGCCGTCGCGCGATTGGAAACTGCCGCTCGACGCGGTCAATCCGCATGATCCGCACATCGTCGTGGCGGCCCGCGTCGCCGCGCTGGTGGCGGGTTGGCTGCGTCCCGATTCGCGGGATTGCGTAACGGACGATAAAACCGGCGCGCCGCGCGCCATCCGGGCCGGCGATGTGATCGTTCTTGTGCGCACACGCTCGGCGTTTTTCGAGGCTGTCATTCGCGCTTTCAAGGACGCGGGCGTGCCGGTCGCCGGCGCGGACAGGCTTAAGTTCGCCCGGCACATCGCGGTGATGGATCTCATCGCGGCTGGCCGCGCGGCGCTGTTGCCCCAAGACGACCTCGCGCTTGCCTGCGTTTTGAAATCGCCGCTCATAGGTCTCATTGACGATGATCTCATCGAACTTGCGCCGTTGCGAGCGGGTTCTTTGATGGACGCGCTCCGCGGCTCCGCAAGCGCCCGCCATCAAACCGCCTGCGCGCGCATCGACCTGTGGCGCGCGCGCGCGCGGCAATCGACTCCCTTCATGTTCTACGCGCATCTGCTCGGCGCGGATGGCGGGCGACGCGATCTTGTCGCCCGTCTTGGCGCCGAAGCCAGCGACGCCATCGATGAATTTCTGAATCAGTCGCTGAAGCACGAACAGAATGGGGCTCCCTCGCTGCCGGCTTTTCTGCACGCGCTGGAATCCGTCGATGGCGACGTGAAGCGCGACATGGACGCGGCGACGGACGCGGTGCGCGTCATGACGGTCCACGCGGCCAAGGGGCTTGAAGCAAAGATCGTCGTCCTGCCCGACACCTGTTCGATGCCGGACGGCAAAAAAGCTCCGGTCATCTACGCCCTGGACGATGGCTCGGGTTGGCCCGCGCTCGTTTGGAGCCGGCGCAAGGACGACGATCCCGCGCAGATCGCGCAAGCGCGCACGGCGGCGATCCGCGCCATGCAGGAAGAATATCGCCGCCTGCTTTACGTGGCCCTGACGCGCGCCGAGGAGCGCCTCTACGTCATGGGATATCAGGGAGCCGGCAAGCGTCCGGAAGAATGCTGGTACAACATGATTCGCTCTGCGCTGGAGCCTGCGCTCGCTTCCGCGCCGGCGTTCGACGGTTTGGAACAGGTGTTGCGCCGCGCCGAGGATGGCGTGTGTCGGCTCGCGACGGCGCCGGTTGGTCCGCCGGTTTTGGTTCCGCCCATGCAACTGCCTGAATGGCTTACAAGTCCTGCGCGCGCGGAGCGGGGCGCGGCCCCGCCTGTTCGCCCCTCAAGCGCCCTTGCGGCGGCGGACGAGCCGGCGGCGCGAATGGATGTCGCCGCCGCGCGGACGGGCGTTGAGGCAGCGCGTCTCGGCCGATTGATACACGCCCTGTTGCAGCATTTGCCGAACCTCGTGTCAGGCGCCCGCGGCGCGGCGGCGCGGCGCTTCCTGCTGCTGCGGGCGCCAGCGCTTGATGAGGGCGGTCGTAACGCGCTGGTGGATCAGGCGCTCGCGGTTCTGGCGCACCGGGACCTCGCGGCTTTGTTCGGCCCTGGTTCCCGGGCCGAAGTGTCGCTCGCCGGCCGCGTCGAAGTCGCGTCCGGGCGGACAATCGACATCATCGGGCAGATCGATCGACTGGTCGTAACCCAAAGCGAAGTGTTGATCGCGGATTTCAAGACCGGCGCGCCAAGGCCGGCGGACCGCACGCCCATCTCCTACGCCGCCCAGCTCGCCCTTTATGCCGCCGCGCTGGCGGCGATCTATCCGGAGCGGAAGATTCGCGCCCTGCTTGTCTGGGTGAACGGCCCGCAAATCGTCGAACTTGCAGCCGCGCAATTGCGCCGCGCGCTCGCGTTCGCCGGTCGCGATGATGTGAGCAACGATCAAATGGGCGTCATCGGCGACGGCGGCGACCTTGACGGGGCTGGGGCCGCTACCTAGGTTCCGGACATCCCGAGCGGCGCATTTCGCGCCAGCCACCCGCACCGCGAGGCGCCTATGTCGACCGCCAAAGTCACCGACGCAAGTTTCGAAGCCGATGTCCTGAAGTCCAGCGAGCCGGTCGTGGTCGATTTCTGGGCGGAATGGTGCGGCCCCTGCAAGATGATCGGCCCCTCGCTTGAGGAAATCGCCGCCGAAATGCACGGCAAGGTCAAAATCGTAAAAATGAACGTTGACGAGAACCCGGGCGTTCCCGGCAAGCTTGGCATTCGCTCCATCCCTACGCTCATGCTGTTCAAGGACGGCAAGCTGGCGTCGCAGAAAGTCGGCGCGGCCCCCAAGGGCGAACTCAGCAAGTGGATTACCGGCGCGATCTGATTCGCCGTCGATCCATGGGCGGCCCGATCCGGCGACCCCGGCGCGGGCCGTTTTCATTTCCCTGTTTTCACCCGCGTCCACTCGCGGGTCACCACGCGTTGCGTCGCCTGATCGTTGGCGGTGATCGTGTAGAGGCGCCTCAATACGTCGTCGTTGGGGTAGATCGACTTGTTGTCGAGAATTTCCTTGTCGATATGCGCCTTTGAAGCCAGCACGCCGTTGGCGAAATTGGTGATCGCCGTGTTGCGCGCCGCGACCTCCGGACGCAACAGAAAGTCGATGAATTGATAAGCCGCCTCCAGGTGCGGCGCGTCCTTGGGGATGGCGAGGTTGTCGAGGGACATGAGCGCGCCCTCCTTCGGAATCACGTAATTGACGTCGACGCCGTTGTTGGCCTCGCGGGCCCGGTTGCGCGCCTGAAAGGCGTCGCCGGCCCAGCCGACGGCCAGACAGATGTCGCCGTTGGCGAGCGCGTTGATATATTCGGACGAATGAAATTTTTTCACGCCGCCTTTGACGCGCGTCAGCGCGTCGGCGGCCTTGCGGATGTCGTCGGGCTTTTTTGAATCGGGATTAAGTCCGAGAAACTTCAGCGCGGCGGTGATCATGTCTTCGGGGGAATCGAGCATGTAGACGCCGCAATCGGCGACGCGTTTGAGATTGTCGCCCTTAAAAACGACGTCCCAGGAATCCGGCGTCTTGTCGCCGATCCGCTGCTGGATTTTCGCGCTGTTGTAGGCGATGCCCGTGGTGAACCACATGTAGTTCACGGCGTATTGGTTGCCGGGATCGTAGGCTGCGAGGCGAGTCATGATGTCGGGCCACAGGCCCTTGTAGTTCGGCAGCTTCGATCGATCGAGCTTCTGAAACACGCCGGCCTGAATCTGCCGTTGCAGAAAGGTCGCCGAGGGCACGACAATGTCGTAATCGGTCTTGCCCGCCAGAAGCTTGGTTTCCAGCGTTTCGTTCGAATCATAGGTGTCGTAGACGACCTTGATTCCGGTTTCTTTGGTGAATTCGTCAAGCACGCGCGGATCTACGTAATCCGACCAATTGTAGACGTTGACGACGCTCTGCTGGGCTTGCGCGACGAGCGTCGTGCCCATGAGAAGCGCGCAGGCGGCGTTCGGAATACGCATGGTGCGACCTCGTCAGGATGATTTTCTCGCCGCGTTTTCAAGCCGCGCAAGGCCAGCGTCAAGCGTCGCGTCGTGCTTGGCGAAACAGAAACGCACGACATTGCGGACGTGGTTCTCCGCGTAGAACG
Source organism: Hyphomicrobiales bacterium (assembly GCA_025363375.1). Lineage (GTDB taxonomy): Bacteria > Pseudomonadota > Alphaproteobacteria > Rhizobiales > Beijerinckiaceae > Terripilifer. The sequence goes on along the minus strand of JANYDZ010000159.1, from coordinate 23,774 downwards.
CCGAGACGGGAATCGCGGCCACGCCGAAGTTTTCCACCAGGCGATGGCAAAAGGCGACATCGTCGTGAAAGCCCAGCGGCGCAATATCCACATTGACGAAATAGGTGCCCTGACTGGGGATCACCGGAAATCCGAGCGCCGACAGGCCAGCGCAAAACCGGTCCCGGCTGCGCTGATAGGCGGCGCGCATGGTTTTGAAATACGCCTCGTCCTTGCCCAGTCCATAGGCGACCGCGGCCTGGAGATTGGGCGGCGTGGTGAAAGTCAAAAATTGATGCGACTTCGCGATGACTTTCAGAATGTCCGGCGCCGCCGCGACAAGCCCGACCTTCCATCCCGTCAGCGAGAAAATCTTGCCCGCCGAACCGATCTTGATGACGCGTTCGCGCATTGAGGGAATGTTCAGCATGGACACATGTTCGCGTCCGTCGAAGATCACATGCTCCCAGACCTCGTCGCATATGGCGATGGCGTCGAACCGCGCGCAGAACCGCGCCAGCAGTTCGAGTTGTTCCCGCGCGTAAACAACGCCGCTGGGGTTGAGCGGATTGTTGAATACGACGGCGCGCGTGCGCGGCGAGAAGGCGGCGGCGAGATCGGCCTCCGAAAAGGTCCAGTGCGGCGGCCTCAGCGTGACGAATTTGGCGACGCCGCCGGCACGCCGCACCAGCGGCAGATAGGCGTCGTAAGTCGGCTGAAACAAGACGACCTCGTCGCCGGGCTCGATGGCGCCGAAAATGGCGCCGGCAATGGCTTCGGTCGCGCCGGACGTCACCATCACTTCGCGCCCGGCATCGAGATCGATGTTCTGGAAGCGCTTGTAATGCTCTGCTATGGCTGTCCGCAATTCAGGCAGGCCCATCATGGAGGGATATTGATTGTAGCCGTCCATTACAGCTTCAGCCGCCTTGCGGCGAACGTCCTCCGGTCCAGGATCGTCAGGAAAGCCCTGCCCAAGGTTGATCGCCTGCTTTTCGCGGGCGAGCACCGACATGACTTCAAAGACGGTGGTTGGCAGATCGGCGAAAATGGAATTCATGGGTTGCGGCGGCTTGCCCCTTAACGCGTGTTGTTTGGGGATGATAGCCGGCGGGGCGGCGATTTGCACGCGGGCGGTTGGGAGCCACATGAGCGAAAAAGTCCGGTCGGTTCTTGTCGTCGGAGGCGCGCGTTCCGGCAAGAGCATCTACGCGCAATCACTCGCGGAGCGCAGCGGGCGTGAACTCATTCTGATCGCGGCCGCGCAGGCCGGGGACGCCGAAATGGCGGAGCGCATCGCGCGCCACCGCGCGGAACGCGGCGCCGGTTGGCAAACCATTGAGGAACCGATGAAACTCCTTGAGGCGCTGCGCGCAGCGGCTGATCCAGCGCGCGTCATTGTCGTCGACTGCCTCACGCTCTGGCTGACCAATCTCATGCTGGCGGAAGCGGATGTCGAGACGGAGTCGCGTGAACTCGCGCGGACGATCCCCGCTCTGCGCGGCCCCGTGATCTTCGTTAGCAATGAAGTCGGCCAGGGCGTCGTTCCCGCCACCGAATTGGGCCGACGCTTTCGCGACGCGCAGGGTCGGCTTAATCAGGCGGTCGTTGCGGTGTGCGGCCATGTTGTGCTGATGAATGCCGGCCTGCCTTTGCAAATCAAGCCTGCGCGCGCCCCCGACATCGCGCTCTGACTCATTTCACCTTGGCATCGACCTCCGCAATGATCTGTTCGATCAGGGCGGGGGTCGAAGGCCCGCCGCAGATGGTCAGCTTGTCCGGCAACACAAGCCGCCTTTCGGCCGGCCAGAAGGCGCGCAGCGCGGGATGAACCATAAAGGCCTGGCCTTGATCCATGGCGGTGAAATCCGCGCTCGACACCAGCAGATATTCCGGCCGCGCCTTCGCCAGCGCCTCAAGACTGACAAAACCGGAACCCGAAATCCCCATCTCGGGCGCCATGTCGCGCAGACCGGCGCGCTGCGATATCTCTCCGGACAGGCCCGTGTGATAAACAAAGCCACGCCGATGCAGCACAAGGCTTGTCGCCTGTTTAGCATGGCTTGCGTCGATCTTCGCCAGCGCCGCCTCGATGCGCGCGACCAACGCCTCGCCGCGGTCACGGTGGCCAAGAACATCCGCAAGAGCGCGGACTTCCGCAAAACCCTGCGCAAAGCTCGTCCACGGATTGAGCGCCACAAAACGCAGGCCGCGCGCGGAAAGCAGCGCGCGCGTGTAACGATTGTCGTAGGGCCCGGTGAGCACGAGGTCCGCGTCGAGACGCACGATGTCTTCGCCGGAGCCGCGGTTGGCGGGATATTTTTGCGCGCGTTCGGCGAACCAGGAAAGCTCCGGGTCGCGCGCGAAAGGGCTGAGCGAAAGGATCTGTCCAGGGTCCGCGAGTTCCAGCAGAAGCTGATCGGCGCACAGGTTCGCCGACGCGATGCGGCGCGGAGTTTCGGCTGCGCGGGCGCCGGGCGCGAGCGCGGTCGCCAGACCAATCAGCGCGAGCAAGAAGCGAAAAATCACGGGAACCTCGTTTGAAAGCGCCGCCAACATACCCATTGCCAACCGCGACGCCACCCCCTAGAACCAATCCATCGTTGGCCCGCCAGTTAAATACTGGCGGTTAAACGGGAATGCGGTGCGGGGGCAACCCCAATGCCGCGGCTGCCCCCGCAACTGTAAGCGGCGAGCCTCTTTCGACCATGTCACTGAAGCCCCGCGCTTTGGGAAGACCGGAAGAGGCCACGACCCGCGAGCCAGGAGACCGACCAGCGATCGTGTCACTCGAAATCCGTCGGCGGGACGGAAGGAGCAATTATGTACGGTCTTCGCATGGCCCGGGCGCTCGCGCCGGGCTTTCTCACGCTTGTCGTCGTCAATAGCGGTTCGCACGCCCAGCGGGCCGTGGAACCACTGCCGCCCATCATCGTGACCGCCACGCGGTCGCCATTGGAGATTGCCCGTTCGGGCAGCGCCGTCACCGTCATTGAAGCCGCGGAGATTGTGAATAGCGGCGCCAGGGGAATTGTCGATGTCCTGCGATCTGTCCCGGGACTTGATATCCGCGAAAGCGGCGGAACCGGCACGCTTGCCAACGCGACTTTGCGCGGCTCCAACCCCGGCCAGACGCTGATCCTGATCGACGGCATCCGCGTCGGCGATCCCACGGGCACCGACGGCGCGTTCGATCTTGGCGCCATGGCCGTCGTCGATGTCGATCGCATTGAAGTTCTGCGTGGCCCGCAATCCGCGCTCTACGGCTCCGACGCGATGGGCGGGGTCATCAACATCATCACCCGCAAGGGGCGGAAAGGCGATCGCTCCTCCGTGCTGCTCGAAGGCGGCTCCTACGGCACGCTGCACGCGCGCGGCGTAGTCTCCGGCGCGAGCGACAATCTTTCGTATGCTTTCGGAATCGATATGCTGCATAGCGACGGGTTCGCCCGTTACGTCGATAAATCCCGCGTTCGCCTCGGAACGTGGCCGGCCATTCCCAAGAGCGATCCAACCAACCGCGTCGGCGTCAGTGGACGCGTATCCTGGCGCGCCAGCGACAGCGTCGAGATTGAAATGGGCACGACGGGCAGCTTCAATCGCTTGACCATCGACAATCCCTTCGCCTTCGTTCCCGCCAATATCTACGACCGTTTCAACGCGCAGAAACAATGGACGGGCAACATCTTTACGCGCGCCCACATTGATACGTTCGACGGACGATTGAAGAACACGCTGACCCTCTTCGCCAATTCAATGGACCGGGCGATCGCGCAGACCGAGTCCTGTCAGGATTTCACCTCCAGTTGCGTCTCCAATTTTCGCGGCAATCGGATGGGCGCGGAATATCAGGGAGATCTGAAGCTTGGATCCTACGGCCTTTTGGTGTTCGGCGCGCGCACGGAAACCGAAACCGCGAAGACGTCGCAGGACTATCCGATTGCCTATCCCGGCCCATTTTTCGTGAACACGTCGAACCGACAGACCATTAATTCGGTCTTCGCGCTGCATCAGTTCAGCCTCGGCGAGCGTATGGACGTTTCGCTTGGCGGCCGCGTCGACGCGGTTGCGGGGGGGCGGACTTTTCCGACTTGGCGCGCCGCCATTGCTTATCGCTTTCCGGAAAGCGGAACGAAATTGCGCGCCAGCGCGGGCACGGGCGCAAAGGCGCCATCGCTTTTTCAGCGGTTCAGCGATTTTGGAAATCCCATGCTTAATCCGGAACGCAATATCGGCTTTGACGCCGGCGTCGATCAAAGCCTCTGGGACGGGCGCGTGAATCTCTCGGCGACGCTCTTTTACAACAAATATAGGGAACTCATCGACTTCGGCGCCGTGCCCACCTGCGCGCCCGCGCAGTTTTTCGGCTGTTACTTCAACGTCAATCGCGCCGTCACCTATGGCGCGGAAGCGTCGGCCGACGCGGTCATTGTGCCCGACGCGTGGCGCGCCCGCGCCAGCTACACCTATATGATCGCGAAGGACGAATTACTGAAAACAGATCTCCTGCAGCGGCCGCGCAACAAGGGTTCCCTGTCGCTGATCTACACGGGCGTTCCCAAACTTGAAGTCGAGGGACGCGTGACACTTGTTGGCGGCAAGATGGATTTCGCATTCCCCGCGCCCGTTAAGCTCGCTTCCTACGCGCGCTTCGATTTGCGCGCCAATTACCAGGTCAACGACACGCTTTCGATTTTTGCCCGCCTCGAAAACATCGGCAACGCGCGCTATGAAGAGATCCTCAACTACCAGGTTGCGGGACGCTCGTTCTACGCCGGTGTGAAGGCAAGCTTTTGATTCGGGAGAACCCATGAGCGGCGCGCGGGCAAAACGGCCATGGTCCCGGCGGCTGTCGCCCGCCGCCTTGACGATGACGCTTTGCGCGGCGCTCGCGCTTCTCGCAATTGCATCGCTGCTCGTCGGCCCCGCCGGCCTTTCGACCGCGGACGTTTTGCGCGGGTTTACGGCGCCCGAATCCGTGCCCGGAATCATCGTCCGCGAAATCCGCCTGCCGCGCTTGCTGTTGTCCCTCAGCGTTGGCGCGATGCTCGGCCTGTGCGGCGCCGCGTTGCAAGGTCTGCTGCGCAATCCACTGGCCGAACCCGCCATTTTCGGCGCGCCGCAAGCCGCCGCGCTTGGCGCGGCTATGGTTCTCTACGCCGGCCTTGCGGATGCGTTTTCTTTCGCGCTGCCGCTTGCGGCGATGGCGGGCGCTGGCCTCTCCATCGCGCTTGTGGTTCTGGTGGCGGGCCGCGGCGCGCATCTCGTCACGATGATTCTCGCCGGCCTCGCCGTCGGCACGCTGGCGGGCGCCGCGACATCGCTGGTCATCAACCTTTCGCCCAACCCATTCGCGGTGACCGAGATCGTCTTCTGGTTGATGGGTTCGTTTGAAGACCGCTCTTTGCGACACGTGCTGATGTCCGTTCCGTTCATCGCGATCGCGACGGCGATGCTGCTCGCCGCCGGGCGCGGCTATCGCGCGCTGACCCTGGGCGAAGATGTCGCCGGCACGCTGGGCGTCAATGTGGATCGCTTGCGCCTCCTGACCATCGTCGGCGTTTCCATCGGCGTGGGCGCGTCGGTCGCGGTCTCCGGCGCCATCGGCTTCGTCGGCCTCGTCGCGCCGCATCTCGTGCGGCCGCTTGTCGGGAGCGATCCGCAACGCGTGCTGATTCCGTCGGCGCTCACGGGCGCGCTGCTGCTCACTGCGGCGGACATTGGCGTGCGGCTCATTCCCGCCACCAGCGAAATCCGCATTGGCGTGCTTACCGCCGCTATGGGCGTACCGTTGTTTCTTTGGCTGGTGGCGACGCAGAGAGCCTATTTTGTCGGGGGGCCGCAATGAGCGCGCCTTCGTTTTTGACGGCGAGCCGTCTTGACGTCCGCCTTGGCGAGCGCCTGGTTTTGGAGGATGTAAGCGCGTCGTTGAACCCCGCCGAACTCATCACGGTCATCGGTCCCAACGGCGCCGGCAAGACGACGTTCCTTCGCGCGCTCGCTGGCCTCGTCGCGTCAACGGGCGCCATAACATTTGAAGGCGCCGACTGGCGCGCGATGGATGCCGTCGCGCGCGCCTGTTCGCTGGCCTATCTGGAACAGCGCGGAACCATCGCCTGGCCGCTGCCGGTGCGGGAGATCGTTGCGCTGGGGCGGCTGCCGTTTGGCGCGCGCAAGCGGGATCGAGACGCCGTGGAACGCGCGCTCGACGCTTGCGGTCTCGCAACCATCGCTGATCGCCCCGCGACGGAACTCTCCGGCGGGGAACGCGCGCGCATATTGCTGGCGCGCGCGCTGGCGTCGGACGCGAAAATACTTCTGCTCGATGAACCCGTGGCGTCGCTGGATCCGGCCTGGCAGCTCAACGTGATGGAAATCCTGAAAGCGGAAAGCAAAGCCGGCCGCTGCGTGGTCGCGGTCCTGCACGATCTCTCGCTTGCCATGCGTTATGCCGATCGCGTTTTGCTTTTCGCGTCGGGCGCGCTTTTGGCCGACGCCGCGCCGAAAGACATGCTGGCCGACGGACGCATCGAAGGCGTCTTCGGCGTGCGCATTGAAGCCGTTCAGACGAACGGCGGCCTTGTGATCGGCGCGAGCCTTCCGCCAACAGCCTGAGTTCCGCCGCCTTGCCCGCCGCGCGCGGATGGCGGAAACTGCGGTGGACAAGTCTGGAGCATGTGAATGGCGGGCGAGGCGATGTCGGACGCTGGAACATTTGATTACATCATCGTCGGCGCCGGCTCAGCCGGTTGCGTGCTGGCCAATCGTCTGTCCGCCGATCCGCGCAACCGCGTGCTGTTGCTTGAAGCCGGCGGCAAGGACGACTGGATCTGGTTTCACATTCCCGTCGGCTATCTCTTCGCCATCGGCAATCCACGCGCCGACTGGATGTTTAAAACGCAACCGGTGCGGGGGCTCAACGATCGCGCGCTTGCCTATCCTCGTGGCCGTGTGATCGGGGGATGCTCCGCCATTAACGCGATGATCTACATGCGTGGACAGGCCGCCGATTATGACGGCTGGCGCCAGCTCGGATTGGAAGGCTGGAGCTGGAACGACGTTTTGCCGCTTTTCAAAAGGCAGGAGGATCATTTCGCGGGCGCGAGCGATCTGCACGGAGCCGGTGGCCAATGGCGCGTTGAGGAACCGCGCGTTCACTGGCCCATTCTCGACGCCGTGCTGGAAGCCGCCACGCAAATCGGCGTTCCCCGCATCGAGGATTTCAATCGGGGCGACAACACCGGCGCCGCCTATTTTCAGGTCAACCAGAAGACCGGCCGCCGCTGGAGCGCCGCCCGCGGCTTTTTGAAGCCTGTATTGAACCGTCAAAATCTGACGCTGACAACGGGCGTACATGTCGAACGTCTCGGCGTCGAGAACGGCGAGGCGCGGACGGTCGTCTACACGCGTGACGGCCGGACTTTTTCGGCGCGCGCCAAAGGCGAAATCATCCTCAGCGCCGGGGCGATCGGCACGCCGCACATTCTTGAACTGTCTGGCATAGGCGGCGGCGCGCGTCTTAAAAGTCTGGGCGTCTCGCCCGTCGCGGACGTTCCGGGCGTTGGTGAAAACCTGCAGGATCATCTGCAAATTCGCCCCATCTACAAAGTCTCCAACACGCGCACGCTTAACGTCGAATATCAATCGCTGTTCAAACGCGCGAAGATGGGCGTTGATTACGCGCTGTTCCGACGCGGCCCTTTGACGATGGCGCCGTCGCAGTTGGGCATATTCACCAAATCGAGCCCGGACTACGCGACATCGAACATCCAGTTTCACATTCAGCCGCTCTCGCTCGACAAGTTTGGCGAGCCCATGCACAAATTCGGGGCGATTACGCTGAGCGTCGCCAACGTGCGGCCTTCGAGCCGGGGCAGCGTGCATGCCATCTCGCCCGATAGCAGCGCGCAGCCGGCCATCGATCCAAACTATCTCTCGACCGAAGAAGATCGGCGCGTCGCCGTCGATTCCATTCGCATGGCGCGAAAGCTCTGCGCGGCGCCGGCGCTCGCGCCATTTGCGCCACTGGAGTTTCGCCCCGGCGTGGAATGCGTCAGCGACGACGATCTCCTGCGCGCTTCGGGCGAGCTGGGCACGACCATATTCCATCCGGTAGGCACGGCAAAAATGGGTGCGCCGCACGATCCCCTGGCCGTCGTTGACCAGCGTCTGCGCGTGCGCGGCCTCGGCCGCTTGCGCGTCGCCGACGCGTCGATCATGCCGCGCATTACATCGGGCAATACGAATTCGCCGACGATGATGATCGCGGAGAAGGCCGCGGAAACGATTTTGGCGGATGCGCGAGGCGTCTGATGCGCGAACCCCTGGTACAATTGCCCGTTGACGGGCGCCAATCGGAAACCGCGCTGGCCGTCGCGCGCGGCGCCCGCCGCTTGCTGCGCGCGCTCGGTTATTCAACCCTGACGGAATTGACGCTCGCCAGCGGACGCCGCGCCGACATTATCGCTCTTGCCGGCAACGCCGAGGTTCACATTGTCGAAATCAAATCCTCGCTCGCGGATTTCCGGGCGGATCAAAAATGGCCCGGGTATCGCGACTATTGCGACAGGTTCTTTTTCGCCGTCCCGCATGACTTTCCCGCGGACATTATCCCGCAGGAAGCGGGGCTTATCCTGGCGGACGCCTATGGCGCGGAAATTCACCGCGCGGCGCCCCAGCATCGCCTCGCGCCGTCAACGCGGCGCGCTTTGTTGCTGCGTTTCGCGCAGACGGCGGCGGATCGATTGCACGGGTTGAGCGATCCCGACGGCGCCTTCCGCCCGGACTGATCAGCGCGGCGCGCGTTTCGCGAGTATTCGCTGCAAGGTGCGTCGGTGCATGCTCAGGCGTCTCGCCGTCTCGGAGACGTTGCGGTCGCACAATTCGTAAATGCGCTGGATATGCTCCCAGCGCACGCGATCCGCCGACATTGGATTTTCCGGCGGTTCCGGCGAATCCGTCTTCGTCGCCATGAGCGCGCCGTAAATCTCGTCGGCGTCGGCGGGCTTGGCGAGATAGTCGAAGGCGCCAAGTTTCACGGCGGTGACGGCGGTTGCGATATTGCCGTATCCCGTGAGGATGATGCCGCGCGCGTCCGGGCGTTGCGCCTTCAGCTCGCTGATGACGTCGAGCCCGTTGCCATCGTTGAGCCGCAAATCGATGATGGCGAAAGTCGGCGCGCTTTCCGCGATCGCGGCCAGACCTTCCGCCACCGATTCCGCGGTGCGCACGACGAAGCCGCGAGATTCCATGGCGCGGGCGAGCCGTTGCAGGAACGGCTTGTCGTCATCGACGATCAGCAGTTGCTTATTTTGGGACGTTGGCGCTTCGCCATTCGCGACCACCCCCACTGGATTCGTCATATCCCCGGGCCTTTCATCAGTTTGTCGTTTCCTGCCGGATTGGCGGTGTTGCGTCCTCGGCCGGCTGCGCCCTGCGCTGGAAGGCGCCGCGCGGCCATATAACCACAAGTCTTGCGCCGGCGCCCGCCTCCGGTCGATTGCCCGCGTTGACTGAGCCGCCGGAGCGTTCCAGCAATGTCTTGGCGATGAACATGCCCAGTCCAAGACCGGAGCCTTCTTCGGATTTGGCGCCGTGCGAGCCGCTGCGGGACGTAACGTAGGGTTCGCCGATGCGGTTGAGCACGTCCGCGCCAAAACCCGGACCATCGTCCTCGATGGTGACCGCCACTGTTTCCGCGCTCCATTCATACCGGATATGAACCACTGACTGCGCGAAGTCGACGGCGTTTTCGACAAGGTTGCCCAACCCGTAAAGCACCCCCGGATTGCGTCGACATATGGGTTCCGGCAACTGGCCCAAGGCCGCGATTTTGACGTCAACGCCAAAATGCCGATGCGGCTCCACCACCTCCTCGATCAAATGGCCAAGCGTCATATTGTCCAGCATGCCGACGCCTTCCTTGTCGAGGGAGGCGATCTTGGACAGGATGGTGCGACATCTCTTCACTTCCTGGGCGAGCAGACTGAGATCGTCGGCGACCAAACCCTCTTGCGGCACAAGATTTGCCATTTCCTTGACGACGAGGGCGATGGTGGCGAGGGGCGTGCCCAGTTCATGCGCGGCCGCCGCGGCCAGGCCGTCAAGTTGAGTGAGATGCTGCTCGCGGGCCAGCACCAACTCGGTCGCCGCCAGCGCGTCGGACAATTGCCGAGCTTCGCCGGCGACGCGCGAGGCGTAAAACGCGACGAAACAGGCGCCGAGCGCGATGCTGATCCAGATCGCGACGAGATAGAGGAATGGCAGATCGAGCGTCTGCCCGGGAAACCAGGGCAGCGCCAGGTGCCAGAACACCAGGCACGAAGCCGAGGCGATCATCAGCAACACAAGCCACAGCGTCTTTCGCCAGGGCAGCGAAACCGCGGATATAATGATTGGCGCCAGAACCAGCACGCTGAATGGATTGGACAACCCGCCAGAAAGGTAAAGCAGACCGGCAAGTTGAAGAATATCGAAAGCGAGAAGGGCGAAAGCCGCGTCGTCGTCAAGCCGGTGGCTCACCGGATATCGCAATCTCAGGCCGATGTTGAGCCAGGCGGAAATGGCGATCAGCAGAAAACACCAGCCGACCGGCAACGGAAATTCGAGAACGAAAAACGTCACGATCACCGCGATCGACTGCCCCGCAACGGCGAGCCAGCGAAGGCGCACGAGCGTATCCACCCGCAAGCGGCGCGCGCGGCGTCCGAGATCGAAATCGGAAAGCTGGGTCATGTCGACCGACTATATTGCTTCCGCCTACCATAACTCCACCATCCCGACGATGGCGCCCCCGCATAGCGCAAGACCAATTGTCGGGTTGCGCGAACGCGTCGAATATGGTGCAGTGCGGAAGGGTCAGAGCCCCAAGTTCACGATTGTAAAGATTTTCGTGGCTCCCATTTCAATAAAATCAGTGACGGTCGATGAATTTTTTCTCGTATCACATGTACGAATTCGCGCATCTCGCGGTCGCGCCCGCGCGCGCCATGTCCGACGCCACGCGTTTGATGTTCCATAATCCGCTAAATCCCTTAACCCACACTGTCATGGGCCGAAACCTCGCGGCGGCGGCTGAACTTTTCGAGCGGTTGACCCGGCGTTACGGCAAACCGATCTTCGACCTTGATTCGACATGGATCGACGGCAAGGAAGTCGCGGTCGTCGAGGAAATTGTATGGCGCAAGCCGTTTTGCAACCTTGTGCGTTTCGTTCGCGATCTGCCCGCGACAGCGCCAAGGCAACCCCGGCTGTTGATTGTGGCTCCCATCTCGGGTCACTACGCGACTTTGTTGCGCGGCACGGTCGAGGCTTTTCTGCCTTATTGTGAAGTCTACATCACCGACTGGACGGACGCGCGCATGGTGCCCGTCACTTTCGGCGGTTTCGATCTTGACGACTACATTGATTATCTCATCGAGATGGCGCGCTTGCTGAGCGCCGACGGCGAGCCGTTGCACACGCTCGGCGTGTGCCAGCCGTCAGTGCCGCTGATCGCGGCGGTCGCGGTGATGGAGCGGGACGGCGATCCCGCGGCGCCGGCGTCGATGACCTTGATGGGCGGCCCGATTGACACGCGCCGCAGCCCCACGGCGGTCAATCAATTGGCCGAGCGTCGGGGTCCGGGCTGGTTTCGCCGCAACTGCATTGTTCAAGTGCCGTTTCCCTATCCAGGCGTTGGACGCGAGGTTTATCCCGGCTTCCTGCAATTGTCGGGCTTCATGGCGATGAACTACGACAAGCACGTGAACGCCCATGTCGAGATGTTCAATCACCTCGTCGACGGCGACGGCGATTCCGCGGAAAAACACCGCGAATTCTATGACGAATATATGGCGGTGATGGATCTTGACGCCGCCTATTATCTGCAAACGATTGAAACAGTCTTCGTGAAACACGCGTTGCCGAAAGGCGAAATGCGTCATCGCGACACGCTCGTTGACCTTGCCGACATCCGCCGCGCGGGCCTCATGACGGTCGAGGGCGAGAAAGACGACATTTCCGGAGTGGGACAAACGCAGGCCGCGCATGACCTGTGCGTCAATATCCCCTCGGACCGCAAACAGCATCATTTGCAGATGGGCGTCGGGCACTACGGCGTCTTCAACGGTTCGCGGTTTCGCAATGAAATCGCGCCGCGTATTCGTGAATTCATCGCCGGCGTCGATGCTTCGTCGCGCGCAAGGGTCGACAAAGGCGGCAAGGACAAGGCTAAAGCCGCCAAAAAAAATTGATCTGGGCAATGTGTTTAAAGTGACGATTCGCACTGGTGGCTCCGGGCGAAAATCGACTATGCTGGCCTCATGCTTCGACTCTTCCGCATCGACGCGCCGCGCAAGCGCGACGTCATCCAGTTGGACATCGCCCATGCGGGCGGGTCCTACAAGGTCGCGTTGAAGCGCGTCGCCGGCGCGCGGCGCTTTACGTTGCGCGTCCGCTCGGCGACGCGCGACGTGGTGTTGACGATGCCGGTGCGCAGCTCGTTGATATCCGCGCGGGAGTTTGTTGAACGCCACGCGGCTTGGATTGGCGCGCGGTTGAACAGGCTGCCGCTTCCGGTGCCGTTCGAATCCGGCGCCGTCGTTCCCCTGCGCGGCGTCAACCATGTGATCCACCACCGGCCCGATCTGCGCGGCAATGTCTGGATTGAAACCGGTTGCGCGGTGAGTCTCGAGGCGGAGAACGCCCTGTGCGTGGCGTGCGATACGCCGCATCTCAGCCGCCGCGTTGCGGATTATCTGCGCCGCGAGGCGCGTCGCGATCTTGAGAACGCCGTGCGCCGCCATACCGCGGCAATTGGCGCCGAGGCGCGCCGTGTCACCGTGCGCGACACGGTCAGCCGTTGGGGCTCCTGCTCGGCGTCGGGCGCGCTGAGTTTTTCCTGGCGCCTGATTCTCGCCCCGTCTTACGTGCTGGATTATCTGGCGGCGCATGAGGTCGCGCATCTGGTTCATCTGAATCATTCGCCGAAATTCTGGGCGTTGACGAAGAAGCTGGCGCCTGAAACAGACCGTGCCGAAGCCTGGCTCAAGGCCCACGGCGCTTCATTGCACCGTTTCGGCTCCGTCGAGGCGGAGTGAACGCGCCAAATCCTATGTGTTGATGACGTATGTATCCGCGCCAAGTTCCGGTGGGCCGCGTTCCATTGTCGGGCGCACGCCATTGAAGGCGATCGGCGTTCCCATGAAGGCCTTCTTCCCGTCCGGTGTTGTCTGCAGCATTTCGAGAGCCTGCGTCTGCGGATGCGCGAGAACTTCGTCGATGGTCTGCAAGCACGCGCAAGGCACGCGTCCGCGTTCGAAGAGCTCCAGCCAGCGCGCGCGCGGCTTCGCGCCGATCGCTTCCTGCACCATGTTGTTGACGAGATCGCGATGGGCGACGCGGGCGGGATTGGTCTTGAAGCGGGCGTCCTCGCGCCATTCAGGGCGCCCCAGCGCGCTCGCCAGGCGCGCAAACAGGTTGTCGTTGCCGGCGGCGACTAAAAGGTATCCATCCGCCGCCTCGAAAATTTTATAGGGCACGAGAAACGGCATTTCCGTGCCGCGTCGGCCCGGCACTTCTTGACTTGCGAGATAGTTCGACGCCGCTGAACCCACCCAACACAAGGTTGTTTCATACAGTGAAGTGTCAACAACCGCGCCCTCGCCGGTTTCATGACGACGGTTGATCGCGGCAAGAATGCCGATCACCGCCCACATGCCCGTCGCCATGTCGACCACGGACACGCCGGCCCGCACAGGTGGACGGCCCTCCTCGCCGGTGATGCTCATAATGCCGCCAAAGGCCTGCATCATCGGATCGTAGCCGGGCTTGTCGAGCAGCGGACCCTTCGCGCCAAACGCGCCCATGTTGCAATAGACCAGGCGTGGATTTTGCGCGCGCAGGCCGGCGCCCAGTCCATACTTTTCAACGAGGCCCGAGCGCATGTTCTGGATGACGATGTCGGCCTTGCCGACGATAAAGTCGCGCAGCGCCGCGCATTGCGCGTCATCCTTGATGTCGATTGCCGCCGACAGTTTGTTGGCGTTGTAAACGCCGAAAGTCACGGAATCTCCGTGCCAGAAGGGCGGCCCCCATTGGCGCGTATCGTCGCCCGCGCCCGGCTTTTCGATTTTGATCACGCGCGCGCCGAGATCGGCGAGAATCTTCCCCGCGAAAGGCGCGGCGACGCTGTGTCCAAGCTCGACGACCGTCAGGCCTTTAAGCGGCTGGTGCGCGGCGTTCTTGTCATTGGCGGGCGTCATGCGGTTCGCGCCTTCCCGTATTCGTCATGTGCCTTTGATAAATTGAATAATCCCGCAGCGACGGCGGGCGCGGAATCGGCGCCGGCAGCCGCGCGTGCGCAAGCGCTTGTTCCGCCGCTTCGCGCGATTTCTTTCCCTCTTGCAGCCAGCCGATCACGTCGGTCGGCGTGCGAAGATTGGCCAGGCCGAGTGGGGTTGGTTCATCGGTTTCATGCGTCAGATATTCCCCATAGGCCGTGGAGAGATCGACAACGCGACCGTCTTGATGCCCATCGAGAAGCGCGCCCAGCCGGTTGGCGTAGCCAATGGGAGTGGCGACGCGAAAGGCGACGAGCTTCATGTGTCCTCCCGGAATTTGATATGTGCGGCGGCGGGTCTCATTGTGATCGCAAGTTGCTATTCGCGCCGCGTCCTGTCAATCGCCCGACCTTGCAAGGCCCGCGGCTTCCCGTCATGTTTGGAGGCGGAATTTGCAAAGACAAAATCGGGATGGCGACGACGGGCGGTAAAGGATTCGATCATGTCCCTGCGCAATAATTTCGTACGGGTTGAATCGGGCGGACTTGAAGGCGTCGCCAGCGGCGACGGCGCCGTGCATGTGTTTCGCGGCGTGCCTTATGCCTCGCCGCCCGTTGGCCTCCTGCGCTGGCGCCCGCCGCAAAAGCCGAAGGACTGGGACGGCGTGCGTCCGGCGAAGAGTTTTGCGCGTGTATGTGTGCAACCCCGGCGCCCGAATCGATCGATCTCCGACTTTGGCGCGGAGCCGCACGACGAGGATTGCCTTTATCTCAACATATGGACCGGAGCGAATAGCGGGGACGAAATGCGCCCTGTGATGCTTTGGCTGCACGGCGGCGGCTTTTCATATGGCTCGGGTTCTTTGCCGCTCTTCGATGGCGAAGGCCTTGCGCGCAAGGGCGTTGTTCTGGTCACCATCAATTACCGGCTCGGTCCGCTTGGCTATCTCGCTCATCCAGAGCTCGCGCGTGAATCCGCGCACGGAGTCTCCGGCAATTATGGATTTCTCGATCAGATCGAGGCTTTGCGCTGGGTGCGGGCCAACATCGCCGGTTTTGGCGGCGATCCCGGAAGCGTCACAATTTTCGGTCAGTCCGTGGGATCGAGCAGCGTCAGCTGTCTGCTCGCCTCGCCGCTGGCGAAAGGCCTGTTCCATCGCGCCATCTGCCAGAGCGGCGGCTCGGTTGGCCCGCTCGGTGATCCAGGCGGCGGATCCATGCAAACCCTGGATGACGCGCACAAACGCGGCGTCGAATTTTTGACATCGCTCGGCGCGCATTCCCTCGAGGAGATGCGCGCGAAGCCCGCCGATCAAATTCAGCTGCCCTCGTCGACAACCGACCCCTGGATGACGACGGCCGCCAATCAACGCTTGCGCAATTCCGGCTGGGTGATCGTTGACGGATATTCCATTCCCGTGAGTGTCAGGGAAATCTTCATGTCCGGGCGCCACAACGATGTGCCTCTGATTTCGGGGGCGAATTCGCATGAAGGATCGACAACGCCGATCAATGAAACCCGCGCCGAGTACGAGGCGCGCTGCCGCGCTGTCTACGGCGCGGACGCTGAAGCGCTGATGGCGATTTACGGTCTGCGCGACGCGCGGGAATTCGCCGATGTGGCCCGCCTCATCGGCGGACACCGAACATTCAACTGGCAGAACTGGACGACGCTGCGTCTGCTCGCAAGCGCCGGGAAGGCGCCGGCATATGGCTATCACTTCAACCGCCTGCCGCCGTTTCCCGCGGACGCGGCATATTGCGACAACGCCGCCGACAAGCTCGGCGCTTTTCACACGGCTGAAATTCCTTATGTCTACGACCACCTCTCCGTGCGCCACTGGCCGTGGCGGGAAGTCGATCGCGCGCTTGCGCGGACCATGTCGGGTTACTGGGTGAATTTCGCCGCGACAGGCGATCCCAACGGCGACGGCCTGCCGCTGTGGCCGCGCTTTGGCGCAACATCGCAAGACGTGATGATTTTCGGCGACTCGACGAAAGTCGGCGTGATGCCTGACCTGGACAAGCTTGCATTCTGGGACAGGTGGTTCGCCGGAGAAGGCTCATCCGCGCGTTGATGGAACCGCTTGGCGCGCGCGGAGCCTTGCGCTAGCCTGACTTCAATCCTTAATCTTCCGTTAATCAGGGCAGATTCATGACCTCGCTCACACAAGACGTCGGCGCCTTTATCGCGAGCCTGAAGTATGAGGAAATACCCGAAGCGGGGCTCGCCTCGGTGCGCGCCGGCTTTATAGATTACACGGCGGCGACGATTCTGGGCCGCAACGATGACGTCACTCGCATTGTCGCCTCGGTCGTCGCGCCGCGCGGAGGCGATTCGCGGGTCTGCTTTGGCCCGGTTTGCGCGACGGCGCCCGAGGCGGCGCTTATCAACGGCGCGGCCGCCCACGCGCAGGATTACGACGACGTGGGCCTCGTCGGCATCCAGCCGACGCATCCCTCCGCCTCCATAGCTCCCGCGGTTTTTGCCGAAGCCGAAACCCTGGGTCGGACGGGCAAGGACATGCTGACTGCTTATGTCGCGGCCTATGAGACATGGGGCGAACTGGCTTCGCGCGACAAGGATCCTCCGCATTTGAAGGGCTGGCACTCGACCGGAACTTTTGGCGCAATCGCCGCCGCCGCCGCGGCGGCCAGCTTGCATCGCCTCGACGCGAATCGCGCCGCCCATGCCGTCGCCATAGCCTCGTCCATGTCGGCGGGCGTCGTTGCCAATTTCGGCTCAATGACGAAGCCGTTTCACGCTGGTCGCGCGGCCCAGAGCGGCGTTCTTGCCGCGCGGCTCGCGGCGGCGGGCATGACGGCCACGGGGAACTCCCTTGAAAACGACGTTGGTTTTCTGCGCGCGATTTCCCCGCGCGGCGAGGTTGACGTGGAACGCGCGGCGCAATTTCGCGCGCGCTGGTGGATCGAAACCCATGGTCTCGGCTTCAAGCTTTTCCCGATGTGCTACGGCGCGCATCGGGCGCTGGACGGGATTTTCGCGCAATTGCGGGAAACGCCGTTCGCCGCCGATGATGTCGAGGCGATCGAGGTTGAGGCCTCCAGATTGCAATTCGTTAATCTTGTCCACACAGACCCAAAGAACGCGCTCGACGCAAAGTTCAGCATGGAATTCGCCATGGCGGCGGCGATCATCGCGCGCCGGGTCACCCGCGCCGAATTCGACGAAGCTTTCGTCGCCCGCCCGGATATTCGGTCGCTGATGAAGAAAGTCCATCGCAAACACATCCCCATCGAAGGCCGCGAAGGCGATGGCATGATCGTCACCCTGAAGGATGGCCGCCGGATCGAGCGGCGTTTCCGCGAACCTCTCGGCCACGCGCGCCGTCCGCCGCCGGCGGAAGCCATTTGGACAAAGTTCGCGGACTGCACGGGCGGCGCGTTGGCGCCGGCGGAACAGAAACGCATGTTCGACATGCTGCGGAACATCGACAGTCTGCCGGGACCGCGGGATTTGCCGACTGTCGAGGGTTGATCTGTGCGTCGCAACGACGGCGTTGGAAGCGAGCCGTTGCGAATGAAATGGTTGACGAAACGTAAATTTGCGCATTCCAGAGCAAAGCGCGCAAAATTTGTTGACGGCGCCGTGTAAAAAGCTCCGCGCCAAATGTCCGGGAAATCCCGGATTGCGTGCGGCCCGACCGCCCGCCACGACCCCTCCAGGTGCGAATCGATATCCTCGTGTTCGGCAATATGTATTCAACCTTGCGAGGCCGGCCGTCGATCGCTCCGGGCGGCGCCGGGAGTTGACGTCGCGTGCCTGGCGTCCCGGTATGCGTTGGCGGATTTGCCAATGGTTAATCCAACCTTACCGAAGAATGCCCGGATTATTAGGATCGCTGAAACGCGGCATTAAAAGTTTGGGAAGAATTTAACGGCATCATCTGGTTACGGACGGCGAGTATTGCGTTCGTTTCTGGAGTCCGCATGTTAGCCGCCCCGAGCCTTTCACATTTTTCGCCGCCGTCGTTCCGCAGGACGCGCGCCGAGGAATTGCAGCGCCAGATTGAAAAGATGTTTCGGCGGCTGCGCATGGCCGTCATCTATGCGGGCGACAAGTCGCTGGATGGCTCCGTGCTGTATCCAACCTCCAACCCGCGCTCATGGAAAAGCTACGAAGCCGTCGCGCGCGACATCGCCGGCGCGTTGTCGCGGCTGGGCTGCCGGGAGGTCGTCGTTATTCCGGAAGACATGAATTTGCCTGAGCGCTTGCGCGAGTCGCAAAGCCATCTCGCCTGGCTCAATACGGGCGGCGTTCAGGGCTACAGCTCCGTTGCGCACGCGCCTTCGATGCTGGAAATGCTTGGCGTGCCCTACATCGGCCACGATCCGCTCATCGCTGCGATGCTCGACAACAAGCATGTTTTCAAGCGTCAGATCATGGGTTCGGGCCTGCCGAGCGCGCCCTTCGTCGCCTGGCATCCCTCCAGCTATCCTCGTCTTGAAGAGGATCCCGCCTTCGCCCGCGCCTTCGAAGGGTGGAGCGGGGCTTACATTGTCAAACCGGTGTCCGGGCGCGCCTCGCTGAATGTTAACTATGTTGAAAGTGTCGAGGACCTTCCGCGCGTCGCGCGGGAAGTCTATGACATCACCAGCAATCATGTTCTGATCGAAGGTTATCTGTCGGGCCGGGAATATTGCGTTGCCGTATGCGGGCCTGTGATCGCTCGGGCCGGGCGCGTCGAAAGGCTTGAACATGCGTTCGTCTTTGGCGGTCTTGAACGCGCCTTTGAAGAGGGCGAAAAAATATTCACCTCCATGGATGTGAAGCCGATCACCGCGTGTCGCGCCTGGCCGCTTGAAGAAACCGCCGACGGAGACGTTCTTCGCCGCCTCTCGGCGCTGGCGCGCGACGTTTACGTCGGGCTGGGGCTGGAAACCCTTGTGCGTCTCGATGTTCGCGCCGACGCGAAGGGCGACTTGTTCATTCTTGAAGCCAATCCAAAGCCCGACCTCAAGGCGCCAACTCCCGAACAGACCAGCTTGATCAGCATTGGCCTGGCGGCGAAGAAGATGAGTTACGACGACTTGATCCTGTCGCTGCTCGCCGACCGAATCGACACTCTTTTTGCACAACGGCGAGGCTCGGCCGACCGCCTCCTCGCTCTCACCTGAACCGCAGGAACAGCCATGTCTGGGCCCGAAGCAACCAATGATAAGTCCGTTTCAATGACCAGTCGCTTGATCGACGCGGTGACGAGCTTCATCGTCTCCGCCATGTCGTTTATGCTGCTGATCTATGTCGGTTACGGCGAATCGCGCCGAACCTACGAACAGTTTCAGATCGAGAAGCTCGTTGGTCAGGCGGAGTTGATCCAGGATTCGATGGAATCCTTTCTGAGAAATGGATATCCAATCCGCCAGTTCGCCGGTTTCACCACGCTGGCCGAGCCCATCCTGTCGTCGGATTCATCTGTTGCGCGGCTCGGCGTCGTCGACAACGCGGGGCAAGTCGTTTTCGGAGCGGGCGAAGGCCAGGTCAAGATTCTGTCGCATGTTCGCGAACACGCCTCCGACCGCTTCGAAATTCGCGACGCTTCCGACCGCCTGCAAGTTGTTTTGCCCTTGAAAAACCGCTTTGAAAAGGTCGGCAACGTCGCCATTACGATGTTGTACGAAAAGCTCGACGCCCGCGTTTACGCCGCGTTTCAACCGGTCGCGTTTCTGGCTCTCGCCATAACCGTGGGCTTCTCTCTGTTCACATTCTTCTTTGGCCACCGCCTGAAGGAGGCCAACGGGCGCTGGCTCGGCGTCACGTTTGGCGCCCTGTTCCTGCTTGTGGCGTCGCTTGTCATTGGAACGCTGATTTCGCTGTATTCGGAAGGAGCCCAATCCAAGGCGCGCGCCGTCGCCGGCGCCTTGGGCGGACGTCTGGACGACGCCGTCATTTTCAAGCTCAATCTTGAGGACTTCGAGGGCCTCAACGAGGTGCTGATCGATTACAAACGCCTGAATCCCGACGTGAGCGCGGCGGCCATCGTTGTCGATGGGCGCGCCCTCTACCACACCGACAGGAAGCTCGCCGGCAAGAATTGGGAGGCTGGCAGCGGCGTCTATCAGATTTCGGTTCAACTCAGTCCCGACAACGCCGACCAAAAAACAATGCTCGCCGTCGAAATCCCCAAAAGCATAATTTATTGGCAGGTTGGACGAAGCGTGAAAAATTTCGCGGCGCTTTTCATCGCGTCCGCTTTCTTCGCGGTGCTCTTCCTGGAGCTTGGGCGCGCGCTGCAGCGGTTGCACGTGTCGCATTCTCAAAGCAGGGACGACAGGACAGGCGGCGCGGAGATCAGTCTCGTCAAGCCGGCGTTTTTTCTCGCGGTCTTTCTTGAGAATCTCACCTACGCGTTTCTCCCGCAGTTCATGCGCGACGTCGTGTCGTCCTACGGCATTTCGTCCGCCTACACGTCGGCGCCGTTCATGGCCTATTATTTTTGCTTCGCCATGGCGTTGTTGCCCGCGGGCCGGATGGAAGGCCGCATCGGTTCGCGCAAGTTGATTGTGGGCGGCCTCCTGCTGTCGGGGCTGACCTACGTTCTGCTGGCGACGACGCAGAGCTTTCCCATGGTCATGCTCGCCAGGGCGCTCGCGGGCGTCGGCCAGGGCGCGCTTTTCATCGGCGTGCAGTCCTATACCTTGGCGAACAGCCGTTCGGACCGGCGCACCGAGGCCGCGGGCGTCATCGTCTTCGGCTATCAGGCAGGCATGTTGTCGGGCATGGCGATCGGATCTTTGCTGATCACGCATATTGGAATGACGGGCGTGTTCTCGCTCGGCGCCATCATAGCCATGGTGGCCGCGCTTTACACAATGATAGCGGTTCCCGCCTCCATCATCGCGCCGCAAGCCGAACTGCTGGCCCGCAGTCAGGGCATCATGCGCGATTTCTGGGATATGCTCAGGGATCGTCAGTTCCTGCGCACCATGTGCCTCATTGGCGTTCCCACCAAGGCCGTCATGACCGGCGTCATCCTCTTCGCCTTGCCGTTGCTCTTGTCGAAACAAGGCTTTGCGCAGGAGGATCTCGGTCAGATCATCATGCTCTACGCCGGCAGCGTCGTTCTGGTCAGCAACTTTGTCGCGCGTTATGTCGACCGCACAGGTGGAATCGAAAACATGCTGTTCTGGGGCGCCGTGTTCAGCGCGGCGGGCATGCTCCTGATCGCGGCGAACGTGTGGTCTCCCGCGCTTGATTGGCGCATCGCGCCGATTGGCGCCACGACGATGCTGATCATCGGCGTTTGCGTGGTCGGCTTGTCTCACGGCCTCATCAACGCGCCGGTCATCACGCACGTGGCGGACGCGCCCATCTCGGCGCGCCTTGGCGCCACGTCCGTTGCGGCCACCTACCGGTTTGTCGAGCGGATCGGCCACGTAACGGGACCTGTGATCATGAGCGTGCTGTTCGCCACTTTCGGCCAGAACTGGAGTTTGCTGTGCTGGGTCGCCGGCGGCATATTCCTGTTCGGCTTCATATTCGTGACAACCGCGCGGTCAATCGACATGCCGGACTATAACACTGAGGCCTCCAAATGAGCGGAATTATCACGCGCCGCGGCGCGCTAGGACTGGTGGGCGGAACGATGCTCGCGGGCGTCCCCGCTCGCGCGCAGCCGCGGCCAGCTTACACCAATTGGTTCAAATTCGGAGGCGAAGTTGAACGCGAGTGGAATGTCAGCGAAGTCGAGGGAACGCCGGATCGCGTCTTGATCAGGCCGCTTGGAATGGAAATCAGTTCCGGGCGCCGAATGCTGGTTCTCTACCCGCGCGCGTCCTCGGCCTACGACACGGCGATCACCAAGATGCTCGAAGTTCTGGACGACAAGAATCTCGCGGTCTGGATCGACGTCGTGAATTATTCGGGCTCGATCGAGCGCGCCCGCGCCGTCGTGCGGGAAGCCGAGGCCAACAATGTCGATCTGATCCTGGCCATGGGCTCGGAATCGATCGCGATGATGTGGCAGGAATACAAGGGCGGCAAGATTCCGGTGCTCAGCGTCTGCGCCAAGGATCCCGTCACGCTTTCCCAGATGCCCTCGTACGATGTGGGGTCGGGGACAAACTTCGCCTTTACTTCGCTGAACATGCCGATCGACGCGCAGATGGGCTACGTCCATCAACTGCGTCCCAATCTCAAACATATCGCGGTGCTCGTCGACGACACGAACATCAGCGCGGTGGAAACGCAAGCCAAACCGGTCAGCGAGTACGGCAATTCACGCGGCATTCGCGTGCTGCAGCTGGGGGTGAAGGAACCCAAGCGCGCGCGCGAGGAGCTTCAGGATCTCGTCAAACGCGCGGTGGTGTTCATGCAGCGCAACGATCCGACCTTGCAGAACAGCTTTTTCTGGATCACCGGCAGCACTTCGGTGTTCAACGAGATAGCCGTCATCAACGCAAACGCTTCAAATGTTCCGGTGTTGAGCGTCGTTCCCGAGGTGGTAAAGGAAGGCGACGACAGCGCTGTATTGTCCATCGGCGTGAGCTTTGAAAGCAACGCGCATCTCGCGGCGATCTACGCGGCGGACATCATCGAAAAAAAGAGCGAGGCGGGGCTTTTGAAGGTTGGACTCGTTTCGCCGCCGGACATCGCGCTCAACTTCCGTCGCGCCAAGGCCATCGGATTCAAGGTGCCGTTCAACTTCTTTGAAAGCGCCACGAATATATTCGATTACGATGGCAGGCCCGCCCGCATCAACGGCGTCATGCTGGCGAAAAAGAAATAGCGGATCGGGCGCGAACGGGGTCATTTCAGCAGATAGCCGAAGCGCTCGCGGGCCAGCTTGCGCGCCTCTTGCGACGGCTGATTCACCTTTGGGTACTTGTCCTTCCACCAGAAGGGCTTGCAGCAATCGATGATCGCGCGGCTGTTGGTGAAGTCCCCCCTCGCCTTGCGTTCCGGCTCGATGCGCGGATCGAGCGGCGTCGACCAGGCGTTGGTGATGATGTCGATCGAAGTCGCGGGATCCGAGCGCGTCAACATCGCCCAGACGACTTCTTCGAGGTTGGATACATCGATATCGTCGTCGACGACGATGACATAACGTCCGGCGTAAGCGCCGGAATGGCACATGCACGCGACATGACCCGCCTGCTTGGCGTGCCCGCCGTAACGTTGCTTGATCGCGACGGCGAGCAACAGCCGCGCTGTGCCGATTTCATGCGCCCACACGGCCGTCACGTCGGGCACGCCGGCTTTTGTGATGTTCTCCCGCACGATGGCCGAGCGCGTCAGCGCGCGGTAACGCGCGATCTCGTCCGGCGGACGTTGCGGCGCGCAACCAAGAAGGATTGGATTGTTGCGGTGATAGATCGCCTTGATGTCCATCACCGGTTCATCGCGCACGTCCGACCCGTAATAGCCGAACCATTCGCCGAAGGGCCCTTCGGGCTTCACATTGCCCGGTTGCACAAAACCTTCAATGACGATTTCAGCGTCGGCGGGCACGGGCAGGCCCGTGATGGGCGCCTTCACGAGATCAACCGGCTTGCCGCGAATGCCGCCGATCAC